>JBDTWT010000024.1:0-14486 GCA_040006555.1 Chloroflexota bacterium | reverse complement strand
GCCCGGCTGCTCCTCGTTGATGTAGAACGGCGGCACCCGGCTCGGGTTCAGGACGGTGAACCGATCCACCGCGACCTCGATCTCGCCCGTCGCGAGCTCGGCGTTCGTCGTCCCCGTTGGCCGATGCCGAACGCTCCCCTCGACCTGCACGACCCACTCGCTCCGTGCCGGGCTCGCGGCCGTGTGCGCCTCCGGCGCGGCGTCCCCCGTCACGACCTGCGTGATGCCGTACCGGTCGCGGAGGTCGAAGAAGGCGAGCTGGCCGTGATCGCGGCGCCGATGCACCCAGCCCGAGAGCGTCACGCGCTCGCCGACGTGCTCGGCGCGCAGCTCGCCGCAGGTATGGCTGCGCAGGGAGGTGCTCATGGGAGCGGCATCGTACCGGATGGGTGCTTCGCCGCCGGGGGCGGTCGTGCGGCGGTCGTGCGGCGGTCGTGCGCCGTGCGCCGTGCGCCGTGCGCCGCCCTGGCGTCGTCTGCCACGCGGCGCGCGTCTCGAAATACCGGCCGATTTGCGCGGGGTGCTCATTCCGCGCTGCGTTGTGCCGATATATCGAGCCCCCGCACGCACGAACGACGCGGTTGAGTGCGCCTCGTGCGCACACTGGTTCGATAAATCGGCAGCATCGCGCCCCGAGCGGCAGTGGCGTCAACCTGAGCCGATATATCGGTCGTTGAGGCTCAGTCGCCATCGTGGCGGGATCCGCCGCACCGAGGAGCCGCTCGGCCGCCCATCGTCCGACCGGCTGGTGCGGGCGGTCAGCTGCCCGTCGGTCGAGTTGCTGTGGCTGCCTCTCCGAGCGCCCCTGCAAGCGCGTCGAGCGCCACCGTCGACTGCTCGCCGGTTCGCAGCGCCTTGACCATCACCGACCCGCCGGCAAGCTCCTCCCCCACGATCACCGCATGAGCCGCCCCCGCCTTGGCGGCGGACTCGAGCTGCTTCCCGAGCTTTCGCGTGGAGCCGTCGGTCCGCACCGAGAGGCCGGCGTCCCGCAGGAGCGACGCGACGCGGAGGCGATCGGCATGGTCGTCCCCGGTTCCGACCACGGCGATGAGCGGCGCCGTCAACATGCGGACCGCCCCCTCGGCGCGGTGATCGGCGAGCGCGAGCACCGTCCGGTCGAGGCCGATGCCGAAGCCGATGCCCGGGGTGGCCCGCCCGCCGAGCAGCTCGACGAGGCCATCGTATCGGCCGCCGGCGCCGAGGGCCTGCTGCTGGCCCTCGCTGCCCGCCACGAAGAACTCGAACGTCGTCCGCGTGTAGTAGTCGAGGCCGCGCACCAGGCGGTGGTCGACCACGTGGCGGCATCCCATCGCGTCGAGGAGCTTCAGCACGCCGACGAAGTGCTCGCGGCACGGGTCGCACAGGTGATCGGCGCTGCGGGGCGCGCCCTCCGCGAGGTCCGGCGCCAGCTCCTTGTCGTCGAGCACGCGCAGCGGGTTCACGCTCAGCCGGCGCCGGGAGTCATCGGTCAGGCGCTCCTCGTGCTGGCTGAAGTACGCGATCAGCGCCTCGCGATACCGCGGGCGACACGCGTCGTCACCGATCGAGTTCACGTGCGCGACGACGTCGTCGAGGCCGACCTCCCGGAAGAACCGATGCGCGAGCTCCACGAGCTCTGCGTCGACCATCGGCCCGGGATCGCCGATGACCTCGACGTCCCACTGCGTGAACTGCCGGTACCGCCCGGCCTGCGGCCGGTCGTAGCGGAACATCGGTCCCGTGAGGGTCAGCCGCAGCGGTCCGGGCCGCACGTGCATCCCGTGCTCGACGTAGGCGCGCACGACCGAGGCCGTCGGCTCGGGGCGCAGCGCCCACGGCGCTGCCTCCTCGTCGCTGCCCTGCGGTCCCGCCACCCGGAACATCTGCTTCTCGACGACGTCGCTCGTCTCGCCCGCGCCCCGTGCCCACAGCTCGGTGCGCTCGAACAGCGGAACGTCGATGCGCTCGAAATCGTACCGGCGCGACAGGTCCCGGGCCACCGCCTCAACGGCGTTCCACACGGGGGCCTCTTCGGGGAGCAGGTCGCGCGTGCCGCGCGGAGCGGTGATCTGTCGGGACATGGCCGGAGTCTACCGGCCGGGCCCTATTGGTCGGCGGTCCCGGCGCTCATGCGGCGGCGCGTGGAGACCTCGACCGGCTTCTCGGCGCCCTCGGCCGCTGGATGCTCGACCAGCGCCACGATGCGGGTCGCCATGAACCGCCCCGTCCGGACGGGCGTGCCACCGCGAGTCACCTCGCTCACCTCGACGATCCCGCGGGCGGTCGTCACCTCGATCCGGCGTCCGGCGCGCGTCGCGGTGATCTCGAACGTCTGGATGCCGCCCTGGCCCGTGTCGACCACGACCTCGACGCGATCGCCTCTCATCGTCGAGAGTCTACGCCCGCACCGAGCTGCTGGCGGCCAGCTCGAGACTTGTCGTCCAGCGACCGTAACTACGAGGCAGGGACCTGCGGGTGTCCGGTCCTTGCCGCCAGCCGCAAGCCGTGAGCAGGCGCAGGGTCAACTCCGCTCTCGAATTGGCTCACCTTCGTAGTTACTGCCGCCGCGCGGCAATTCCGGGGTGCGGAGGGGTCGCGGCAACGGCGGAAGAGCTAGCGAGCCTCGCGCGTCACGCTCGTGACGTCGCGCAGGCGCTCGATCTTGGAGAGGATCTTGGCCAGCTGCTGGAGGCTGGTGACCTTGAAGGTGGCGCTGATGAGCGCTGTCCCATCGGCGTGCGTGGTGACCGACGCCGCGACGATGTTCACCTTGTCCTCCGCCACGACGTTCGTGACGTCGTTGAGCAGCCCCGGGCGGTCGAGGGCCGCGATCCGCACGGTGATCGGGTACGTCTGCTGCCCGAGGATCTCCCACTCCACGTCGATCAACCGCTCGATGTCGCGCTCGGAGAGCACGGACGGGCACGACGCCCGGTGGACCGTCACGCCCTTGCCGCGCGTGATGTAGCCGGCGATCTGATCGCCGGGGATGGGCGTGCAGCACTTCGCGAAGCGCACGAGCAGGTCGCCCACGCCCTTCACCCGCACCCCGGTGGTGGACGGCTCCGCGGGCGGTGCCTCCTGGGGCAGCGTGATCGCGGCGTCGTCGTGGATCTCGAGTTTGCCGACGACGGACGCGGAGCTCACCGCGCCGTAGCCGATGGCTGCGTAGAAGTCGTCGATCTCCTTGAAGCGGTACTGCTGTCCGATCTCGGTCAGCTTGGCCGTGTCGACCGTCGCGAGGGTCTCGTGGGCCAGGCGCCGCAGCTCGCGGTCGAGCAGGTCCTTGCCCTGCGCGATGTTCTCGTCGCGCTGCTGGTGCTTGAACCAGGCCCGGATCTTCTCCTTCGCGTGGCTCGTGCGCACGATGTTCAGCCAGTCGCGCGACGGACCGTGGGCCGCCTTGGTGGTCGCGATCTCGACGATGTCCCCGTTCCGCAGCCGGTAGTCGAGCGGCACCATGCGGTTGTTCACCTTGGCGCCGATGGTCCGATGACCGACGTCGGTGTGGATGCGGTACGCGAAGTCCAGCGGCGTCGCATCGCGCGGCAGGTCCTTCACGTCGCCCTTCGGGGTGAAGACGAAGACCTGGTCCTGGAAGAGGTCGAGCTTCACGCCCTCCATGAACTCGGTGGCGTCCGAGACCTCTCGCTGCCAGTCGATGAGCTGCCGGACCCAGGCGAGCTTCTCGTCGTACCGCCGGTCGCCGCGGCTCCCCTCCTTGTAGCGCCAGTGAGCGGCGATGCCCGCCTCGGAGACCTCGTGCATCTGGTAGGTCCTGATCTGAACCTCGAGGGGCTTCGCCTCCGGGCCGATGACCGCGGTGTGCAGGCTCTGGTACATGTTCGCCTTGGGCATGGCGATGTAGTCGTCGAACTGGCCCGGCACGGGGCGCCACAGCGAATGCACCACGCCCAGCGCGGCGTAGCAGTCCTTCACGTCGTCGACGAGCACCCGGATCGCGTGGAGGTCGTAGATCTCGGCGAACTCGGAGCCCTTGCGCTCCATCTTCTTGGCGATCGAGTACAGGTGCTTCGGACGCCCCGAGATCTCCGCATTGATGCTGACCTTCGCGAGCTCCTTGCGAAGGATGCCGATGCTCTTGTTGACGAAGCTCTCTCGCGCGCGCCGGCCATCGGTGAGCGTGTCGACGAGCTGCCGGAACTTGTCCGGCTCGAGGTGCTTGAACGCGAGGTCCTCGAGCTCCCACTTGATCTGCCACATGCCGAGCCGATGCGCCAGCGGCGCGTAGATCTCCATCGTCTGCCGCGCGATGCGTGCCTGCTTGTCCGCGGGCAGGTAGGCGAGCGTCCGCATGTTGTGGAGGCGGTCGGCGAGCTTGATGATGACGACGCGGACGTCTTCGGCCATCGCGAGGAACATCTTCCGGATGCTCTCGGCCTGCTGCTCCTCGACGCTCCGGGCGCTGCCGAACTTCGAGAGCTTCGTGACGCCGTCGACGAGCTTTCCCACCTCGCGGCCGAAGCGCTTCTCGAGGTCGGCGACGGTGACGTCAGTGTCCTCGGGCACGTCGTGGAGGAGCGCGGCCGCCAGGGTCTCGGCGTCCATCTGGAGCGAGGCGAGGTAGTGGGCCACCTCCACCGGGTGACCGATGTACGGCTCGCCCGAGGCACGCACCTGCCCCTCGTGCGCCGCCGCGGCGGCCTCGTGCGCGCGGTGGATCAGCCCCTCGTTGACGTTCGGCCGATGACGCTGCGCCTCGGCCACGACGTCGTCGATCGTGTGACCGCGCTCGGCGGCGCCTTCGCCACCGCGGGTGATGCGCTGGACGACGGCTGCCGGGAAGCGTGCCAGCTGCGCCATGAGAGCTCGATGCTAGCACCTGGCCCCCTCGGGACCGACCCGACGGAGGTCCCGGGTCGTGGGGCTCTCAGCGCGTGACGGCGAGGCCCTCCACCACGCGGACCGATGGGAGCGCGCGAAGGCCGTCCGGCGCGAGCTTCAGCTTGGACGAGCGGTTCCCGCCGCCCAGGATGACCCACGGCGGGTCCATCACCCGCGCATCGACGAGGATCGGCACGTCGTCGGGCAGCCCGAACGGCGTCACGCCGCCGATCTCCATGCCCGTGACCTCGCGGACGGCCTCGGGTCCGGCAAACGACGCCTTTCGCACGCCCATCTCGCGGCGCACGACGTTGTTCACGTCGAGCGACGTCGTCGCGAGCAGCACGCACGCCACGTACGTCGGCTCGGCGCCCTTCGACGCGACCATGATCGTGTTCGCGCTCCGCTCCGGTGGCACGCCGTACGCGGCGACGAACGCCGCGGTGTCCGCGAGCGCGGGATCGCACTCCATCACCTCGTACGCCACGCCGACGGCATCGAGCCGCGCCTGCACGGTCTCGTGGAGCTGGCTCACGCGTCCGGGCCGCCGAGCGGCCCCGATCCACCTCGCCCGAGGAGCCTGAGGCGGAGGCGCTGGGCGAGGCCGTAGGCGGGGATCGCGATGCGGAGCGCGGTGTCGACCGGCGCCCGGAGCCCCAGGTCGCGAGCGCCGACGTACTCGATCTCCTCGCCGCCGAAGCCCTCCTTGAACTGGCGGATGCCGCCGGTCGCGAGGCCCCACATGTCGTAGACGGCGAACCCCTCCCGCGCGAAGTCCGCGATGGCCGTCCACTTCAGCAGGTAGTTCGCGCGAGCCTCGGCGCCCGCATCGGTCATCCCGCCGTGCGCCTCGACGGCGCGCTCGCCGCACGTGAAGTGGAAGATCGTCGCGACCCGCTCGCCGTTGACTGTGGCGAAGCTGAGACGGACGCGGCCGGTAGGCCCGAACGCGGCCCACACCCGCTCGTAGTACGACGGCTCGCGCGCCACGAAGCCGGCTCGCCTCGCGGTGAACCGGTAGATGCGGTTGAAGTCGGCGAGCGCCGGCCCAATGGCCTCAGGCAGCGTCGAGCCGTCGAAGCGCTCGACCGCGACCCCCTCGCGCTCCGCCTTGCTCACGTACTGGCGGTGCTTGCGCTTGAGGCCGGCGCGCAGCGCGTCCTCGCCGGGGGTGAGGTCGATGATCCGGGTGGTCGGCGGCTGGACCTTCGGCGCCGCGCGCCACGGAGGTCCGAGCAGCGCCTGCCCGTACGGCGTGTCCGGCCGCGCCTCCGGATCGGCGCGCACGGTGGCGATCTTCTCGGACCGGCCGAGCGCGCGAAGGGCCGAGTGGAGCGCCACCCGCGTGGCGGCGTCGTCCAGTGCGCCGATGGGCCCGCGCGGGACGTAGGCCAGGTGCCAGCCGGTGAGCGGCACCCTGCGCAGGAGCAGCTGCGCGCCCGCGACCGGTCGGTCCGGCGAGGCGCCGACCGTCAGGCGCACCGCCCGCCAGCCGGCCGCGGCCCGGACCTCGCCCCACTCCCAGAGCTGGGGGAACGAGTGGTACGGGGCCGACTCGACGAAGCGGTTCCACACGTCGGGATCGGTCACCTCGAAGGCGCGGAGCTCGAACCTCACGGCGCGGTCCAGCCGTGCTCGGCCAGCGCCTCGCGCGCCGCCGCGCGGTCATCCCACGGGCTCTTCTCGGTGCCATAGAAGATGCTGCTCTCGTGCCCCTTGCCGGCGAGGAGCAGGACGTCGCCCGGGCGAGCCATCCCCACCGCGCGCCCGATCGCCTCGCGGCGATCGTCGATGACGAGAAGCGACTCGCCGTCGCGGGCGCCCGCCTGCCGCGCGCCGTCGGCGATCGCCTCGTTGATGGCGCGGGGGTCCTCCAGGCGGGGATCCTCGTCGGTGACGATCGTCAGGTCGGCGAGCTCCGCCCCGACGGCCCCCATCGCGGGGCGCTTGGTCGGGTCGCGCTCGCCGGCCGAGCCGAAGACGGCGATCAGCCGCCCCTGCGTGAGCGGCCGAAGGCTGCGGAGCACCTTCCCGAGCGAGTCGGCGGTGTGGGCGTAGTCGACGACCACGGCGAACGGCTGCCCCGCGTCCACGCGCTCCATGCGCCCCGGTACGCCGGCCGTGCGTCCCAGGGCATCGGCGGCAACGGCGAGATCGAGATCGAGCGCGTGCGCGACGGACAGCGCCGCCAGGGCGTTGCTCACGTTGTAGCCCCCGGGCATCGGCAGGCTCACCTCGCCCTGCCAGGCCGGCGCGACGAGGTCGAATCGGCTCCCGGATGCGTCCGATTCGACGTTCGTGGCGCGCAGGTCCGCATTCGCTTCCATCCCGTAGGTGAGGACGCGGTCACGGGCACGCTCCCGGTAGTAGGCGAACGCGCCGTCATCGGCGTTGAGGATGGCGATCGGCGCCTCCTCGATGAGTCGGGCCTTTGCCGCGCGATAGCGCTCGACGGTCCCGTGCAGCTCGAGGTGCTCGCTCGTCACCGTCGTGACGACCCCGACGTCGAACCGCGCATTGCGGGTCCGCTCGAGCTCGAGCCCGTGGCTCGTGGCCTCCAGCACGACGCTGTCGTTCCCGGCCTCGACCATCTGCGCGAGCAGCGCCTGCAGCTCGAGGGCCTCGGGCGTCGTGTTGCGGTCGTCGTTGGGAGCCCGCTCGTCCCCGATGTCGATCGCCACGGTGCCGACCAGGCCCGGCCGTCTCCCGGCGGCGCGCAGCACCTCGGCCGCCAGGAACGCGGTCGTCGTCTTGCCGTCGGTGCCGGTGATGCCGATGACCGTCAGCCGCTCCGACGGCCGCCCGAACCAGGCATCGGCCGCATCGGCCAGCGCGCGGCGCGTCCTGTCCACGACGAGCTGCGGGACCGTCATGCCGGGAAGCTCGCGCTCGACCACCACGCCGATGGCGCCCGCGGCAACCGCCTGCGGCACGAAGTCGTGTCCGTCGACGTGGACGCCCGGGACCGCGAAGAACACGGTTCCCGGGCTCACCGCCCGCGAGTCGTACGCCAGCCCCCGCACCTCGCCGACCGGCATGCCCGACACGCGCTCGGGCGCAATGACGTCGGCGAGGGCGCCCAGGCCCATGCGCCGCTCGCCACTCACGATCTGCCTCGGCCGCGGCCGCGGAGGACGGCGGCGCCAAGCCAGCCGCGCATGAGCCGCGTCGCCTGGCGGATGCGGTAGACGGTCGGGTCGACCACGAGGTCCCAGCTGCCGGCCCACACGACCTCGCGGCCGCCGAAGCCCTTCTTGAACAGCCCGACGCCGTGCCACGCATGCTCGGGCCCGGCCGCTGGCGGCGCGACACCCCACAGGTCGTGCACCCGGCACCCGCGTTCCCGCGCGAGCCGCATCATGGCCCACTGGACGGCATAGCTGGCGTAGTGCTTCGCCTCGCCGCGCTCCTCGCGGCGCGAGCCGCTGAACAGGTAGAACGAGCGGTCGCCCTCGAAGACGACCATGGCCGCGGCGAGGAGCTCGTCGCCACGCTTGGCCTGGACGATCGCGGCCCGGCCGGCCCCGGCGAGCGCGCTCCACGCGACCCGGTACCGCTCGAGCGCCGGCATCGCGAACCGCGCCCGGCGCTGAGTCTCCGCGACCAGCGCGTGGAGCGACTCGATCGCGGCGAGGTCCCCGCCATCCTCGACCACGGTGGTCCGCACGCCCTCGCGTTCGGCTCGTCGCACCGCGTACCGCGTGTCCTTGTCGAACGCCGCGAGGAGCGCCTCGTCATCCGCGAGGTCCACCAGCCGCGTCTGCCCGACCTGGAGGGTGTCCCGGAGCCGCTGCAGCCCGTGGGCGTCGAATGCCGTCAGCTCCGGGCTGTCCGCCTCGACGCGCGGCTCGAGCTTCACCGCCACCGCCCGCTGAGCGGCCGCGTTCTCTCGCAGCCCGATTACCAGCGCGCGGACGCGCTCGCTCGCCCTCGGGTCCGCGTAGTCGAGCACGGGTCCGTGCGGCACGTACCAGAACTGGCGCCCCGCGGCGAGAGATCGCACCTGCGCGGCCACGAGCGCCACGATCTCACCGTCCTCCTCGAGCACGTAGCGCCGCTGCGGCTGTCCGTCGAAGGCGGCCACCTCCGCCCAGGCCCAGTCATGGAGGAAGTCGCCGGACGAGCACCGGGCGAGGAGCGCCTGCCACGCGGGCGCATCGGTATCGGACGCCGGGCGAAGCTGCATCAGGCGGCCGTCCGACGGCGTCGCCGCAGGACTCGGCGGAGCTGGTCGAGCTCAGGCGAGCGGAGCGCGGCCGCCACGGCGACGAAGGCCGCCACGCCGGCCCCGGCGAGACCGAACAGGACCGCCACCCTGCCGAGCGGGTCGTCGAGCAACCCACCTGCCGCGGCGTCGACGAGCAGGAGCCCGACGAGCATCACGCCCGCTGACACGCCACCCGCCACGGCGGCACGGGCCAGGGATCGGGCGATCGCGCTCCCCTCCACCGAGTCGATGCGCCGCCGGAGCGACCAGAGCAGCCCGATCACCTCCAGGGAAGAGCTGATGGAGAGCGCCAGCGCGAGCCCGGGCACCCCCATCGGCCCGACCAGCCAGACCATGAGCGGGACGTTCACGGCCACCGCGACGATCGCCCACGTCACCGGGGTGCGCGTGTCCTGCATGGCGTAGAACGCGCGCGTGAGGGTATGGACCACGATATGGCCGCCGAGCCCCACGGCGAAGAAGAGCAGCGTGATGGCCGTCTGCTCGGTGGCAGCCTGGCTGAACAGCCCGTACTGGTAGAAGACGCTCGTCAACGGCTCACGCAGGACGACCATGATCGCGGTGAGCGGTGCGGCGACGAAGACGAGCACTCGGACGGCATTCGCGACCTGGCGCCTGATCTCGCCGATGCGCCCCATCGCGGCATCTTGGCTGAGGGTCGGGAAGAGCGCCACGGCGACGCCGACGCCGATGACGCCCACGGGCAGCTGGCTCAACTGGAAGGCGTAGTTGTAGACGGCGAGGCTTCCCGCCGCGAGCCCCGATGCGAGGACCGTGCTGACGAGGAAGTTCACCTGGCCCGACGCGAGGCCCAGCATGCGGGGCCCCATGAGCCACACGACCCGGCGCACGCCGGGGTGCGAGAGATCGATGGTGGGCTTGTAGCGGTGACCCACGCGGGCGAGGTTCGGGAGCTGGACCAGGAGGTGCGCGAGCGAGCCGAGCGCGACGCCGATCGCCAGGCCCTCGACGCCGAAGATCGGCGCGAGGAAGATCGCGGCACCGATGATCGCCAGGTTGTAGAGCAGTGGCGCGATGGACGGCACGGTGAACTGCTGGTACGAGTTCAGGATGCCGGTGACGACCGCGCCCATGCCGATGAGCACCGGGCTGATGAGCATGATCCGCGTCAGGCGGATCGTCAGCTCGGTCGTCGGCTCGTCGAAGCCGGGAGCCACGATCGGCACGAGGACCGGCGCGAGGATAGCCATCAGGAGGCTGAGCACCGACAGCGCGATCATCACGAGGTTGATGACGCTGCTCGCCAGCCTCCACGCCTCGGCCTCCTGGCCGCGGGCGCGATAGCTCGAGAAGACCGGGATGAGCGCGGCGGACAACGCGCCCGCGACGACGAGCTGGAAGATCGCGTCGGGAATCCGGAAGGCGGCGAAGTAGGCGTCGAGCTCGCTGCTGGCGCCGAACTGCGACCCGATGACGAGCAGCCGAATCCATCCCAGCAGGCGGCTGGCGAGCGCGGCCGCCGTGAGCACCAGGCTGGCGGTGACGAGGACGCTCCCGGTCGAGATCGTGCTCGGCGGCTCGCTTGCCGGGCCGGCGGGCTGCGCCCCGGGCGCTCCCGGCTCGGCCGTCGTCACCCGTCCGAACGCGCGGTGGAGCGGAGCCGGCCGGCGCGGGGGTGCGCCCCGCGGTACGCGGTGCGAAGCGCGGCGTCCGAGAGGTGGGTGTAGACCTGCGTCGTCTGCAGGTTCGCGTGGCCGAGCAGCTCCTGCACGACGCGCAGGTCCGCGCCACCCTCCAGGAGGTGCGTGGCGAAGGAGTGTCGCAGGGTGTGGGGGCTGGTCCGCGTCGGGGCGCCGACCCTCTCCACCCAGCGGGCGACCACCATCCGCGCGCCGCGCGCGGTGAGCGCGCTTCCGTTCGCGTTGAGGAACACCGCGTTCGTGGCCGAGCCGCGGGAGGCGAGCGCCGGGCGGCTGCCCGCGAGGTAGTTCGCCATCGCTCGCGCCGCGTGCTGACCGAACAGGAGATCGCGCTCCTTGGAGCCCTTGCCGATCACACGCAATCGCCGGCGCGCCACCTCGAGGCGATCCATGGTGAGCGTCGCAAGCTCGCTGATTCGCATGCCGGTCGCGTAGAGGAGCTCGAGCAGCGCCGCGTCGCGAAGGACGAGGGCCTCATCGCGGCCGGCGAGGCGGCGCGGCCCGGTGACGAGCGACTCGGCCTCGGCGACCGAGAGGACGCGGGGCAGGCGCGAGGGGCGGCGCGGCGCGCGCACGCCCGCGAGTGGGTCGGTCTGGATGCGGCCGTTTCGCAGGGCGTGACGGTAGAGCGAGCGGACCGCGGCCAGTCGTCCGGCCACCGACGAGGCGGCCAGCCGGTCGTCGGCGAGCCCCGCGAGGTACGCGCGCACGGTCGCCCTGTCCGGCGAGCGCCAATCGATGCCTCGCTGCGCGAGGAAGCTCAGGAAGGTGCCCGCGTTGCGGCGGTATTCGGTGATCGTGCCGGGCGAGGCGTTGCGTCCGCGCAGACCCTGGAGGAACGCCTCGAGCGCGGCTCTCGCGTCGGCGGGTAACGTCGCCCGGCTGGCCTCAGGCACCGCCGCCGGCCGCCGTCGCCGCCCGACGCCGTGGCCGCCCGGCGCGGCCCGCGCGCTTGGCCGGCGCCCGGAGCGCCGCGGGTGGCGTGGACCCGTCCGGCGATGGTTCCGACGGGCCGGGTGCGCCGCCGCCGCCCGGACGCGTGAAGCTCGAGTAGTCGCAGGCCGGGTACCGGTTGCAGCCCCAGAACGGGCGCCCGCGGCGACTGCGCTTGGTGACGACGATCCCCTCGCCGCACTGCGGGCACGGCCCGAACTGCTCGCTGGCGGGGGCCGCGTCCTTCTTGATGTACTTGCAGTCGGGGTACCGGTCGCAGGCGACGAACGGTCCGAACCGGCCGCGCCTGGCGGCGAGATGGCCCTCGCCGCACTGCGGGCACACCTCCCCCACTCCGGGCATGTCGAGCGCCTCCGGCTCCTCTCCGGGCAGCGGCTGGGTGTACTTGCAGTCCGGGTAGGACGGGCAGCCGAGGAACCAGCCGTTGCGGCCGAAGCGCTTGACGAGCATGTCGCCCCGCTCGCCGGTCAGCGGGCATGGGATGTCCGTGACCTCGACCTGCTTGACGATCTTCTCCTTGCCTTCGATCACCTTCGCGGCGAACGGGGTGTAGAAGTCGCGGACCATCGGCACCCAGTCCTGCTCACCGCGCGCGACGTCGTCCAGTCGATCCTCCATCCGCGCGGTGAACTCGTAGTCGACGATCTCAGGGAAGTGCTCGGTCAGGAGGTCGATCACCCTGAAGGCCGATTCCTCCGGGAACAGGCGCCGGTCGTTGATGGTGACGTAGCCGCGCTCGCGGATCGTTCCCACGGTGGGGGCATAGGTGGACGGCCGTCCGATGCCGTGCTCCTCGAGCACCTTGATGAGCGACGCCTCCGTATATCTCGGCGGCGGCTGCGTGAAATGCTGCTCGGACTCGACGCCTGCGAGACGCAGCGCCTCCCCCTCGCCGAGCTCCGGGAGCACGGCCAAGCGCTCGTCCTGCTCGTCGTCCTGCCCCTCGACGTACACCGCCTGGTACCCGTCGAAGACCCGCTTGCTCGTGCCCGCGTGAAGCGCATACCGGCCGGCCTCGACGTCGACGCCGACGAGGTCGAAGCGGGCCGGGGCCATCTGGCTCGCCAGCGCGCGCTTCCAGATCAGCTCGTACAGGCGGAGCTCCTCCGGCTTCAGATGTACTCGCAGCGACTCCGGCGTGCGGGCGAACGAGCTCGGGCGGATCGCCTCGTGCGCTTCCTGCGCTCCGCGGCTCTTTGTGCGATACGCGTTGGCCTTGGCCGGGACGAAGTCCGCGCCGTACCGCCGGCCTATGAGATCGCGCGCCTCGGCCACGGCGCCGCTCGCCATCGCCACCGAGTCGGTGCGCATGTAGGTGATGAGCCCAACCTGGCCCTCCGGGAGGCTGACGCCCTCGTAGAGGCGCTGCGCCACGCTCATCGTGCGCTTGGCGCCGAAGCTGAGCTTGCGCGAAGCCTCCTGCTGCAGGGTGCTCGTGATAAAGGGCGGAGGCGCCGTGCGCTTGCGCTCGCTGCGACTGACCTTCGCGACCCGGTAGGTGGCCTCGCGCAGCGCCGCCTCGTGCTCGCGTGCCTCCGCCTCGGATCCGACCTTCGCCTTCTTGTCGTCGATGCGCGTCAGCTCGGCGACGAACTGCCCCGCTCCGACCGTGCGCGCCAGGGTGGCCGCGATGCTCCAGTACTCCTCCGCGGTGAAGGCCTGGATCTCGCGCTCGCGGTCGACGACCAGGCGCACCGCCACGCTCTGCACGCGTCCGGCCGTGAGACCGCGGCGGATCTTGCTGGCGACGAGCGGGCTGAGCTTGTAGCCGACCAGGCGGTCGATGATGCGCCGCGCCTGCTGGGCGTTGATGAGGTCGAGATTCAGGGAGCGGGGGTGTGCGAACGCCTCGTCGATGGCGCTCTTGGTGATCTCGTTGAACGTGACCCGCTGGATGCGGTCGTCGGTGAGTCCGGCGTGCTCGGCGATGTGCCAGGCGATTGCCTCGCCCTCGCGATCGAGGTCGGTGGCCAGCCACACCTGGTCGGCCTTGCGGGCGGCGGCGGTGAGGTTGTCCAGCTCCCTGCGGCGATCGGTGAGCGGCTCATAGGTGGGAGCGAAGTCGCCGTCCACGTCGACGCCCAGCTTCTTCTTCGGCAGGTCGCGAACGTGCCCATAGCTGGCCATCACGTGATAGCCCGGCCCCAGGTATCGTTCGATCGTCTTCGCCTTTGCCGGCGACTCGACGATGACGAGGTCCCCAGCGGCGCTCTGCTTGCGCGGCATCGGTCAGCGAGTGTAGCACCGGGCATCGGCCAAACCGGGCCGATTGAACCGACCGGTTGGACGCGCCAGGGACTCGAGCACCGCCTGCCGGCGGATCGTCAGTTGGAGAAGTCCCAAGTGATGACGACGCGCGAGCCATTGTCGGCCACGCCGATCCCGACGCGCGTGTACCGCGAGCTCAGGATGTTGCCGATGTGATTCGGGTATCCCGGCCACGGCTCTGACATGAACACCCCCTGGCACCAGTCCATGGTTCCCTGCGACCCCAATCCCATGCTCGCGTGGCACTGGTTTTCTCCGATGGCGCTGAAGCCGACGCCCGCGGCCGCCTGCCGTTGCCCCACCGTTGCCCCGTTGCGCGAGGAGTGGCTGTAGTACCCGTAGTTCAGCTGGTCCCACGCGTGAGCTGCGGCGACTGACGACATGGTCCAGTCCAACTCGAGCGGCCCGAGGCCATACGCCGCACGCGCCGCGTTGATCTGGTTGATGGCGTACCCCTCCAGGCCGCTCGCCTCCATCGGCACGAAGGCGACCGCCTGAGGTGCAGCCCCGCCGTCCCATCGGACCAACCATGACAGTATTTCGCGGCA
>JBDTWT010000023.1:0-14662 GCA_040006555.1 Chloroflexota bacterium | reverse complement strand
CAGGCGATCTTCAGCTACGTGATCCTGCGCTCCGGCTTCGAGCCGTCGGACGACCTAGCCGGGGTGCTTCCCGCGACCAGTCCGGGAAGGGCGAGGACTAGCCTCCGGAGACACCGAGCGTGACCGTGACGCTGGTTCCACCCGAGCCGTCTTCGCCGATGGTCACGCCTCCCTGCGGTCCGCTGCCGTCCTCGTTGCCGATGACCCAGGTATGGATTCCCTGCGCGCTGGACTTCCCGAGGAGCAGCCCAAGATCGTTGATCTTGTCGTCGTAGAACGACTCCAGCGAATCGACCGAGTCGGTCGAGGTCCAGGCGACGATGAGGGCTCCACTCGCAGTCATCCGGTTACTCTCGGTGGCATTCGGCGGCTCCAGGTCATTCGCGAGCTGCTCCACGTCCCCCGGGTCTCCGCCGTTCCCGCCGTTCCCGTCGTTGCCCCCGTCGGGGTCCGGCGCTCCGGCCTGGCTCTCCTCCGAGCCATTGCCGCCATTGCCGCCATTGCCGCCATTGCCGCCATCGGTTCCGGGTGCACCGCAGGCGATGACCATGACTGCCAGGACAGGCAGCATCAATGCTCGAGTCCATCGCATCGGTCCATCCTCCGAATCGGCAGGGCCCTTGGGCTCACGACGAGCAAGCGCTCGGCGTCGGGTCAGGGTGGCGCCCGGACACTATGCGTGCGCCCGGATGGTGTCAAGCGCGGCGGCACAGGGGATCAGGTCATTGAGCTGGAGTTCCAGTGCCGACCGCCGCCGGTCGGCCGCGCCCTAGAATCGGTCCACACGGCGGCGAGAGAAGCGCCCATAACGTCACGAGGTACTGATTGTCCAACCGGCTTGACTGGCTGCTCTTCGTGCTCCTGGGATTCTTCTGGGGCAGCAGCTACCTGTTCATCAAGATCGGCGTCGAAGCGGGCCTCGAGCCCTTCACCCTCGTCACGCTGCGCCTCCTCATCGGCGGTCTGCTGCTCGCGGCCGTGGTCGCGATCGCGCGCGAGCGTCTCCCGCGCAGCCCGCGCACGTACGCAAACCTGTTCGTGATGGGGATCCTCAGCGTCGCGCTGCCGTTCTCGCTCATCACGTGGGCGGAGCAGAGCGTCGACTCGGCGCTCGCGGCGATCCTGACGGCGCCAGTCCCGCTCTTCGTGATCCTGATCGCATCGGTCTTCCTCAGGGACGAGCAGATCACGGCGAACCGCCTGGTGGGCCTCGTGATCGGTCTCATCGGCGTCGCCGTGCTGGTGGGCTTCGAACCGGCCGACGTTGCGAGCGGTGAGCTCATCGCCGAGATCGCGCTCATCGGCGCGGCCGCGTCCTACGCCGCCGGCGGCGTCTACGCCAAGCGGACGATGCACGGGCTGCGGCCGATGATCCCGGCGCTCTTCCAGGTCACGTTCGCCCTGCTGGTCGCGTTCGTGCTCGCGCTCACCTTCGAGCGCCCGTTCGAGATGCAGCTCACGCCGGAGGCCATCTTGGCCGTCGTCTGGCTCGGGCTCCTCGGATCCGGCCTCGCCTACCTGGTCTTCTTCCGGCTGCTCGATCGCTGGGGAGCGACGCGAACCACGATGGTGGCGTACACGCTCCCGGTCTTTGGGATCCTTCTCGGTGCGGTGGTGCTGAGCGAGCCGATCGACGCTCGGCTCCTCATCGGCACCGCCCTCGTCATCGGCGGCATCTTCCTCGTGAACTCGAAATACGGGGCGCGTCCCCTGATGGCGCGACGGGGCGCTGCATCCAGCTCCACGCCAGCCGAGGGATAGAGCGCATGGCCAACCACGATCCGGCAGAGACGACCGAGGCCGCAGCCGAGTACCTCATGACCGTCCGTTACATGAAGGCCGAAGGCGAGCCGGTCATCGCCGCTCGTCTCGCCGAGCGCATGGGCTACAGCGCTGCCTCGGTGAGCGAGATGATCACGCGGCTCGTCCGTGAGGACCTCGTGAGCGTCGACGACCAGACCCGCCACCTGAACCTGACCAATGCGGGACGCACGGCCGCGGAGCGCACGTTCCGCCGCCACGCGCTCGCCGAATGGCTGCTCACGGAGGTCGTCGGCCTCGGCTGGGCGGAGGCCGATGAGGAGGCCCATCACCTCCAGCACGCGTTCAGCGACCGCGTGACCGACCGGGTCGACGAGCTTCTCGGGTTTCCACCGACGTGCCCGCATGGCAACCCGATCCCGAGGGCCGGCCAGACGCCGGACCGGCCGGCCGGCATCCGGCTCTCCGAAGCGGTCCAGGGCACCGACGTCACCATCCTCCGCGTGACCGAGGAGGCCGAGGAGGACGCACGGCTGCTCACCTTCCTCCAGGAGAACGCCGTGCGCCCCGGGCACGTGTTCGAGGTCGTCGAGGTCGCGGAGCACATCGGCACCATGACCCTGCGCCGGGTCGAGGGCGGAGCGCAGGACGGGCACGAGGTCACCATCGGCCCGGTCGACGCCGCGAAGCTGCGCGTCCTTCCCGGCCGTGCGGAACCGACCCTCTTCCACCGCGTTCCCGAGCGGGCGCGGCTGGCCGCTGCCCGCTGAGTTAGGATTCGCGCCAGCATGGTCCGAAACAGAAACCGACGGGCGGTCATCGCCGCCATCGCCACCGTGCTGTGGCTCGGCTACATGATCGTGGGCCTCGCGGTCATCAATACGCTGATCCCCACGGTCGAGGGCGCCGGGCCCGAGGGCGCCGCCGCATTCCTGGGCCTCATCGGCGGCGTCTTCGCGATGGGCTTCATCATGTGGTGGGCCTCCGACTGAGGGGCTGAGCACCTGCGGGGCCGCTCACGCCGCGCCAACCACTGGGTTAGCCTTTCTCGGTGCCAGTCGCGCCTCGTACAGCCTGGATCGCGATCGCGATCGACCATGACCGGGCTGCGTCCCGAGCCCCGAGCGTGGCCCGCGGGTGAGCGGGCCCTGGGACCGGCCGCCATCGTCCGAGCCGGATCGAGAGTGGCCGGCCGAGGAGATCGACCGGACGCGCCCCGGAGACTCCGGCGCCTCGCAGCCCGCGCGGGACGACCCCTCGCCCTCCACTGACTGGGACGACTGGCCGTCGATCACGCCCGCCGGCGACTATGACGCCGAGGGCCCGCTCGCTCCGTCGAGCGACCCCTGGGCTGAGTCCTGGGACGACGAGGCGGCGACCGGATCGCCGTTCATTGCGCCCGCCGATCGCGACGAGCCACGCGCAGACGAGACGAGGTGGGCGCCGCCCGAGCCGGATCCGCCAGCGCCGCCGATCCCGGAAACCCCGTGGGCGCCCGACGCGCCGCGCGCCGAGGAGCGCTTCGAGGAGCTGGTTCAACCGGAGCCCGCCCCGGTCGTGCCGTGGTCGAGCCCATGGCGGCCCGACAGTGCTCCCGACTGGATGGCCGAGGCGATCGAGGAGCGCCAGGCTGAGACGGAGCCGCTCCCGCCGGCCTGGATTCCACCGGAGCCGGAGCCCGAACCCGAGCCGGAGCCCGAACCCGAGCCTGAACCGGAGCCGGAGCCCGAACCCGAGCCGGAGGCGATCCCGGAGCCGGAGCCGGAGCCCGAGCCGGAACCGATCCCGGAGCCGGAGCCGGAGCCCGAGCCGGAACCGATCCCGGAGCCGGCCCCCGCGCCGATCTGGGAACGCGAGCCGATCTCGGAGCCGGAGCCGATTCCTGAGCCGGAACCCGAGCCGGAGCCGGCCGCGCCGACCTGGGAGCCCGCGCCCGAGCTCGAGCCCGAGCCAGAAGAGGTGTGGGCGCGGCGACCCGAGCAGGAGCCGGAGCCCGAGCCGCCGTACGTCGGAGGGGGCGAGCCCACCCAGGTCTTTCCGTCGTCGTGGGCGCCGCCGCCCGCGCCACCACCAGACGCGGCGCTCGAACCGGCGTCCGGCGACGTGCGGACATCGGTCGCCGGACGCGAGGCCCAGGGGGAGGACGCGGCCGTCCTCGAGCAGCCCGCCATGGCGGAGCAGGCCGTGCCGTGGCTGATCGGCGTGATCCTGCTGCTCGCCGGCATGGTCATCGTGCTGCTGGCGCTCATCTTCGCCGGCGACGCGTCGCTGGGGGGCTCCGGGGCGAACCCATCGGGAAGCCTGGCGGGACTCCTCGGTTCGGGCGAGCCGTCGCCGAGCACGACCGTCACGCCACCAGCGTCGAGCCCCGTGCCGACGGTGCAGGCGACTCCCACGCCGGTGCCCATTCCCGAGTACGGGGCGCTCGAGCTCGTGTACCAGGGGCGCAGCGCGGCACTCGCCCCGATCTACCTGCTCCGGCGCGACTTCACCGTCGAGGGCGACCCGGTCATCCTCGTCCAGGACCCGGGGCTCGACATCCGACGCTTCGCGTGGGCGAGGGATGGGACGGTCGGCGCCGCGCTGCTCGCGGAGGTCCTCGTGTCGGTCGAGCCGGGCGCCGAGAAGCGCAGCCTCGGGGACGAGATCAGCACCGCGACCTTCGGGAATGGGACGACTCCGGTGTACGCGGTGCGCATCACCCAGGATGGCTCCGAGGACACAGCGACGATCCTGGCGGTCGACTTCGTGAGCGGCGACGCCACCGAGCTCGCCAGGGTGACGTACCCGAGCCCGCAGATCGCCGCGGAGGCGGCGCTCCAGGAGGCGAAGTTCGCCGACGAGGGCGGGACCGTGCGCCTCGCGTGGCTGGAGGACGACACCCTGCACCTCTGGATCCTCGGCGCCGGGACATGGCAGATCGACCCGGAGGTCCCCGGTGAGATCACGGAGCTCCCCGACGAGCTGCCGGTGCTGTGGGCGCCCGGCGGCGACCGGAGGATCGTCCTCACCGAGGACGGCGTCAACACGACCCTCGAGCTCGTCGACGAGGACGGCCAGGTCCTCGGTGCGACGACGGTCCCCATGCTCGTCAGCCACGTGCGGTGGTCGCGCGATGGCCAGCGCGTCATCTACACCGGTGGGCGCCTGGGATCCGGCGGCGGCGTGTTCCAAGACCTGTTCCTGTGGGACCCGGAGGAGGGCACCGATCCCATGCAGCTGACCACCACCGGCGCGAACTTCGGCGCCGAGTGGATGGGCACCCAGCCGCTGTGGCGCCTGAGCGAGTGACCTGATGCGGGACATCGTCAACCCGATCGGCGTCGAGCTGGACGAGACCGCCCGACGCATGCGCATCCGCTGGGACGACGGGCACCTGGGCGAGTGGTCGTGGCTCGCTCTCCGGCGTGCCTGTCCCTGCGCGCTGTGCGCGGGGGAGGGCAACCTGCCGGGTGTCGTGACGCTCGAGACCGCCTTCAACGAGCAGGAGACCCGGCTCACCGACGTGCGCTGGATCGGCCGCTACGCGCTGGCGCCGATCTGGGCCGATGGCCACGACACCGGCCTCTTCACCTACACCAAGCTGCGCGGCAGCTGCGAGTGCGCCGAACATGCGGCCGCCTGAGCCGATGCCGCCGCATGACCTGGCGGGCGGCTTCACGCTTGCGCTCGGCGGGGGCGGCGGGCGCGGTTGGACCCACGTCGGCGTCGCGAGGGTGCTCGCCGAGCGCGGCCTTCGGCCGACGCGCATCGTCGGCACCAGCATGGGCGCGATCATTGGTGCTGCGCTCGCAGCGGGCCGCGAGCCGGACGAGATCGAGGGGGCCTCGAGGCGCTTCTCGCTCTATCGGCTGGTCGGGAAGCGGGCGCGCCTCGCCCTGTTCGATCCGCGTCCGGTGCTCGACCTTCTCGCGCGCGACCTCGGCGATCCCCTGATCGAGGACCTGCCGACGCCGCTCGGGATCACGACCTTCGACCTCGTCGAGGGACGTCCCCGGCTGGTGACGAGCGGCCGGCTCATCGACGCGCTCGAGGTGAGCATCGCCGTCCCGCTCTTCTTCCCTCCACGCCGCGACGCCGAGGGCGTGTGGTGCGACGCGGGGCCGTGGGAGGGGATCCCGGTTACCCTCGCCCGGGCGTGGGACCCGGCGCTCCCCGTGGTCGGGGTGCTCGCCGACATCCCCAAGCCCGCCTTCCTCACGTCGCGGGTCGCAGGCTCGATCCTGCGCGCGACCTCGAGGCGCCTGGGCGTCGGCACCGGAGCCGATGCGCTCACCGCGCGTCGGTTCCTGGCGCTCCTGGCCGTCCGCTACGCGGATCCCGTGGTGGACGAGCCACCCGACGTCCTCATCGCCCCGGATCTCGGGCGCACCAACGCGCTGCGCTTCGGGCGCTCGACCATGGCGATCGCGGCGGGCGAGCGCTCCGCACGGGCGGTGCTCGACGCGCTCGGCGCGTCCCGGGGGCGGGAGCTCGCCGGTGCCTGAGAGCGCGGGCGGCGTGCTCTTCGTCCACGCGCATCCCGACGACGAGTCGGCCGGAACCGGCGGCACGATCGCTCGGCTCGTGGCGGAGGGCATCCGCGTCGACCTCGTCACCTGCACCGACGGCGCCGAAGGCGAGGTCCACGACCCGGACCTCGATGCCGACGAGGCGCGTCCCCGCCTTGCCGAGATCCGGGGCCGAGAGCTCGCGTGCTCGGTGCAGGCGCTCGGCGGCGGCGCGATCCATCACCACCTGCTCGGCTACCGCGACTCCGGGATGATCGGCACCGAGGCGAACGAGCATCCCGACTCGTTCTGGAAGGCCGACATCGGCGAGGCCACACGGCGGCTCCTGGCAATCGTGCGGGAGGCGAGGCCCTCGGTCATCGTCAGCTACGACGAGAACGGCAACTACGGGCATCCCGACCACATCAACGCCGCGCGCATCGCGCGCGACGCGTACGCCGCGTCGGCGGACGCATCGGTCCATCCGGAGGCCGGTCCTCCGTGGGATGTCAGCCGCCTGTACGAGGTCGCGTTCAGCCGTGAGGCGTGGTTCGAGGTCATGACGCAGATGCGGGAGCGCGGGATCGCGCTGCCGTGGGACTTCGACGAGGCGCTCGCGGAGGGGGAGCCGGACGAGCTCAACCCGACGAACGTCGCGGCCGTAAGCCAGGTCGCGGAGGCCCTCGAGGAGGGTGCGGCGGAGGCGGAGGTCGAGTGGGGGACCCCGGAAGCGGAGATCACGACGCGCGTGGACGTCCGAGGCCACCTCGACGCCAAGCGAGCGAGCATGGACTGCCACCGCACGCAGCGCCAGGACCTTGGCTGGATGCTCGAGCTGCCGGACGACCTCGCCGATCTGGTCCTCGCCACGGAGCACTACGTCCTCCGGCGGCTCGACGGTGCGCCCGTCGACTCGACGTACCGGGAGTCGTGGCTGCTTCCCTAGCCGCGTCCGCGACCTCGGTCCGATATATCGGCCGTTGCGCGCACGGGCTTTGTCCGGTGCCGCGTTCGACCGATATATCGACCCCTCCTGCGCGTGAGCCGCGCTCCGGGGCGCTCCTCACGCTCCCCGCGGGCCGATATTTCGAACGGACCACGCCTCGGACCGCTCTCGCGCGGCGAACGCTCCATATATCGGGCGCCAACGCGCTCTGGGGACGTCGACGTCGGATCCGGTTGGCCCGTACCATGACCGGGCATGAGCAACCGAACGATCAACCTGACCGATGAGGTCGTCGACTACGTGCGTCGCGTGGGCGTGCGCGAGCATCCGGTCCTGGCCCGGCTCCGGGAGGAGACCGCGCCGATGCCGATGGCGCAGATGCAGATCGCTCCCGAGCAGGGCGCCTTCATGGCGCTCCTCGTCAAGCTGATCGGCGCGCGGCGGATCCTGGAGATCGGCACCTTCACCGGCTACTCGTCGACCGCCATGGCCCTCGCGATGCCGGAGGATGGCCGGATCGTGTGCTGCGACGTGAGCCGCGAATGGACCGATGTCGCGCGACGCGCCTGGGCCGATGCGGGGATCGCGGAGCGGGTGGAGCTGCGCATCGCCCCCGCCACGGAGACCCTTGCCACGCTCGACGACGACAGCTTCGACCTGGCGTTCGTCGACGCCGACAAGCCCGGTTACGACGCGTATTACGAGGGATGCCTGCGCGTGGTGCGACCCGGCGGGCTGATCATGCTCGACAACACGCTCCAGGACGGCCGGGTGGCCGACCCATCCGCCGATGACGAGAACGTGCGCGCCATCCGCGCTCTGAACGACAAGATCGCCGGTGACGAGCGAGTCGACGCGGTGCTGCTGCCGCTCGCCGACGGCCTGACGCTCGCCCGCGTCCGTGGGGGTCCTCGATGAGGCCGGCCTGATCCGGCTCGTCGAGACGCAGCGAGTGCGCGGCGTCGTCGAGAAGCGCTACGCGCGGGTGGCGAGGCAGTACCGGCTCAAGGAGGGAAGCCGTTCGTCCGCGACGAAGGGCGATGCGCGCTACAGCCACCTGCCGCTTCGCCAGGCGCTGGCCGAGGCACGACCGGAGAGCATCGCCGTGGCGCTCGCGCCGCGGGATGCGCCCCTGCCCTTCCTCATCGCCGGCGGGTTCATCGGCACCGTCACGGCGGTCATCTACAACGTCAACCAGGTGAGCCTGCGCCAGGCGATCACGCCGGATCGGATGCTTGGGCGCATGAATGCCACCATGCGCTTCATCGTGTGGGGCACGATCCCCATCGGCGCGCTCGTTGGCGGCGTGCTCGGCGGGATCATCGGCCTGCAGGCCACCATCTGGGTCGGTGCCATCGGATCGTTCCTTGGCTTCCTTCCCGTACTCTTGTCGCCGGTCAGGTCGCTCAAGGAGATCCCCTCGTCAGAACCGGCATGACGCTCGAGGCGCCGATGCGCTGCTCCGCGCTGGCGGAGCAGCTCGGTGAGCCGATGATCGGCACGGTGGACCAGCGCAGCCGTTGGCTGCTGGTCGAGGACCGCAGCGCGTGGGGCCACGAGGCGGTGGCCGACGTCCTCGGCGCGCCGTTCGCCGCCGCGCTCAAGGATCGGGGAATCCGGGCACTTCTCGTGAGGCAGCGCGAGGGCGATCCCACGGCCGATGCGTTGCGCCGCGTGATCCTGGTCGATGCGGTGACACGCGAGATGGCGGTGCGCACGATCGCCTCGGTCGAGGAGCTCGACGCGTCCGCTCTCGCCTCCGGCTTCATGGCCGACTTCGGTGCCCTCCTGGACGGGCCGATCTTCCTGGTGTGCAGCAACGGCAAGCGCGACGCGTGCTGCGCGGTCCGGGGGCGCGCGCTCCTGAACGCGCTGACCGTGGAGCACGGCGAGCGGACGTGGGAGTGCACCCACCTCGGGGGGCACCGCTTCGCGGCGAACCTGGTCTGCCTTCCCGACGGGCTCGTCTACGGTCGCGTGGATCCCGCCGACGGCCCGCGGCTCGCCGACGAGTACATTGCGGGGCGTGTCGACCCCGCAGCGCTCCGAGGCCGCTCCACGTGGCCGGCACCGGCACAGGTGGCCGAGCAGCACGTGCGCATGAGCGAGCACCTCGCCGGCATCGGCGACATACGGCTGGTGTCCGCGGAGGTCGACGGCGACCGCGCGGAGGTCGCCCTCGCCACGCCCGGCGCCAATCGCACGGTCGTGCTGCGCGCGGAGCCGATGGACCCGCCGCGACCGACCTCCTGCCGCGCCGACGAGCTCCAGGAGCCGATCCACTGGCGCGTGGTAGAGACCCACTGATGGCGTTGCCCGCCGACGCGCTGCGGGAGGCCGCCCAGCGCTGGGGAACGCCGCTGTACGTCACGGACGTCGACGCGGCCGTCATGAACGCCCACGCCTGGCAGGTCGCGCTGCCCGAGGCGCTGGTCGCCTACGCGGTCAAGGCGAACCCGGATCCGATCCTCATGCGGCGCCTGGCCAGCGACCGTTTCGGCTTCGAGGTCGTCGGCCCGGTCGAGCTCGCCCTCGCCCTCCGCAGCGGCTGCCCGCCGGAGCGGATCGTCGTCAACGGGGTCGGCCAGACCAACCCGGACCTCGTGGCGGCGCTCCAGGCGGGTGCGCTGGTCAATGCCGAGTCGGTCGGCGCGCTCAATGCGCTCCTGCGCTCGGGGGTGAAGGGCCGCATCGGCCTGCGCGTCAACCCGGCGATCGATGCGGACGCGCACCCCCACCTCGCCACCGGTGCCGCGGACGCGAAGTTCGGGATCGGCCTGGACGAGCTGCCGGAGGTGCTCGACCGGATGCGGCGCGCCGGGCAGCCGGTCGCATCCATCGGCGCGCACATCGGTTCGGGCATCACGGATGCCGCCGCCTTCGGGCGGCTGGCCGCGCTGCTCGCGTCGCTGGCGGACGACGCGCAGGCCAGGCTCGTCGATCTCGGGGGCGGGTTCGCGGGCTCCCCCGCGGCGCACGGCGGCGCGGTGCGGCCGCACCTGCCCGACACGAGCCGCCTCATCGTCGAGCCCGGACGAAGCATCGTGGCCTCCGTGGGCTGGCTGCTCACGCAGGTCGTCCGCGTGCAGCCGCGTGGCCACCTGATCGCGGACGCCGGCATGACCGAGCTCCTGCGGCCGATGCTGTATGGGGCGCATCACCCGGTCACGCTCCTGTCGACGGGCTCGGCGCTTCTCGGGCGCGAGGGAGGCTGGAGGCTGTCCGGCCCGGTGTGCGAGGCGGGCGACGTGCTCGTTCCGGCCGTGGACCTGGGCACCGATGCCGGGGAAGGCGCCCTCCTGGCACTTGGCGACGCGGGTGCCTACGGGGCGTCGATGGCGTCGAACTACAACGGCCGACTACGTCCGGCCGAGGTCGTCATCGATCGTGGGGCCCTCCGGCTGAGCCGGCGCCGCGAGACGCTCGAGGATCTCACCGCGCGCGACGCCGAGGCCGCCTCCTAGCCGGTTTCCTCCTCGACCGGCTCGAAGCCGTGCCCGCCCATCACGCGCCAGCGGGTTCCATCGTGGTTCAGGCGGTAGACAGCGGGCATCGGCATGGCCATGTGGAAGGCGAAGTCGACGCCCGGCTCGAGCGCCTGGAGGACGAGCCCGATCAGGTTGCCGTGGCTGCCCAGCACCAGGCGGCCGCCGTCGGGGTGCCGCGACCGGAGGAGGTCGAGGATCCCGATCGCCCGGCGCTGCGCGTCACGGCCGGTCTCGCCGCCCGGCGCCGCGAAGTCCGCATCGGCCCATGCCTGCTCGAGGGTCGCTCGCCAGTCCTCCAGCGGGGCGCGTGACAGCCGTCGCTCGCGGAGGTCGGGGATCAGCTGGACCTTGAGCCCGCGACGCATGGCGAGCGCGTGCACGGTCTGCACCGCTCGGAGATAGGGCGAGGAGTAGATCGCGGTCAGCCCGTACCCGTCGAACTCGGCCGCGAGCTCCTCCGCCGCGGAGCGCCCCGTATCCGTCAGGGGGCGGTCGTCGTCCGCATGGCCCGGAGTGCCGGACTCGACCGGCTCGGCGTGGCGGACGAGGATCACGTCGAGGGGCGCGAGGCTCATGTGCGCACCATGCTACGGTCCTGCCGTGCCCCGACGCGTCCGGATCGCGCTCCTCGGCTGCCTCCTGCTCGCCGCCTGCGCGGCCCCGAGCGCCGGCGCGCCGCACGAGTCCGCGACGGTCGGTTCGGGCGCGCCGCTGCGCACGGAGCCGGCAACCCCGCGCGGGACTCCGACCACCGAGCCGAGCCCGACGGTACGCCCGACGCCAGTGGCGCCGAGCACGCCCACGCCCGCACCCGGAACCCTCGCGCTCGACGCGTTGAGCTGCGATGGCGGCGTGGCCCTTCAATGGTCCCCGAGCGCCGACGCCGGCTTCCACCACTACACGGCGCTGCGGAGCCCGAACCGCGACATCCCGACGGCCTATCCGCCCATCGCCCCGGCCGTCGACTGGGGTGGCACCTACGCGACCGACCGGTTCGTCGTCTCCGCGGTCGACGCGACCTTCGAGCCGTCGCAGCCTGACTGGAACTACCGCGTCATGTCGTACGACGCGGAGGGCCGGGTGATCGAGTCTTCCTCGGTCGTGACGGCCCAGCTCCTCCCGGTGGCGTCGCTGGGGACCGGCAGCGCGGAGCCCGCCGGGCGGGGCGGGACCAGGGTCGAGTGGGACGCACATGCGGGCCTCTCCGCCTGCTTCACGGAGTACCGGATCCTCTACGGCGCCGGCGACCCGCCCACGACGCTGCTGGCGACCGTGTCCGACCGCCGGGTGACGACGCTGGAGACCGATGCGCTCCGCGCCGGGACGACCTACGTGCTACGCGTCGAGGCCATTCGCACCACCGCACTGGGCAGCTTCGTCGTCGCGCGGTCGGAGCCGGTCACCTACACGCCCTGAGGCCCAAGGCGCGCGCCGGCGGCTGACCGATGCCCGCCCTCGCCGCGCGGTCAGCCAGCTCCGCACGGCGCCGGCGCGGACAACCTGACTTGTCAGATTCATCTGACGGCCGCGTTATCCTGCGGCCGATTGCCAGATTCATGTCAGGGCCGCACTAAGCCCCGATCCGTAGTCATATGCGGCTCCAGGACTGCACTATGGCGTGGCCGGACCCGTTCCGGGCTGCGAATGAGGCTGCCATATGAATCTGGCAGGAACTCGAACCAGAGGAGTCCGGTGGGCGCCCCGGCTGGCGCAGCTATCCATGAGGCCGCCGCGCGGCCGCGCAGGGCGAAGGCGGCGAACATCGACGGGTATCGCTGAACGATCCTCCGGCCGGTTCGGTGCTCCGCAACCGCGAGCGCAACCACCACCGCCCTCGGGTCCGGCACGCCGACCTGTTTGGCGAGCAGGCGCCCGACCCGCCGCTTGACGTCCACGGCGCCTATCGTCTCCTGGAGGTTCCCGAACCGGGTCTTCGCCTCGACGATGAGGAGCGTCCGCGTCGGGGCATGCCACGCCAGCACGTCGCACCGGCCTCGGTCCCCGTAATGGTTGAAGCTCACCTCGACATGGGTGACCCAGCCGCCGATGCGCAGGCGAGCGACCACCGCCTCCAGGAGCTGCGCGTGTGCGCGGTCCACGAGCCGATCCAGGTCCGCGCCCTGCCACCGGAGCTCGACGACGAGCGTGGCCTCGAGAGCGCCGGCCAGCACTTCAAGGGATCCGATGGTCAAGCCGGCCAGCTCGCCGTTCTCGACGCGGGATACGACGTCCCGCGACAGGGTGGCCTGGGCGCCGAGATCAGCCTGGCGCCATTCGCGCGCGCGACGCAGGGCGCGAATGGCGGTCGGCACGTTGGTCCGCATCCCCGGATCATCCTCATGGACAATTACCGTCGGCTTAGCGAGCTGAGTTAGGCTGCCGTCGATGACTGGGGAGCATCGGCCGATCACCTACGAGGGGCTGCTCTCACTGGCGCGCGCGGCAGAGGGAAGGACGCTTGAGACGGTCACCGGCCGCAAGTTCACCGTGGGCATCTACATGGAATGCCCGTTCTTTACGCCCGCGGCGAGCGGGTACGGCCAGAGCGACGGGCGCAAGGCCGCGGAACGGTTCCTCGAGCGTTACAACGAGACGGGCAGCCTGCGGCCGGGCGACTACGCCAAGGTGACGCGCAACGCCTCCTACTACGTCGGGCTCCTGGCACAGGCGGAATCGTGAGCGCACCAGCTCGAGCCGATGGGCGGCTGACGGTCGCGCTGATCTCGGAGGTTTTCTGGGAAGCCGATGGCATCGCTCGCCTGCGCGAGCGCCTGGCCGAGGCGGTCGATCGCGGGGCCGATGTGGCGGTCCTGCCTGAGCTCCCGCTCAACCAATGGCGTCCGAGCAGCAAGAACGCGGTCGACGAGGACGCGGAGCCGATGGACGGGCCGCGGGCGCGAGCCCAGGCCGAGGCGGCGGCCGAGGCCGGCATCGGTCTGGTGGGAGGCATCATTCACCGGGAGGCGGAGATGGGCCGTCGGACGAGCCGCGCCCTCGTGTTCGATAGGTCCGGAAGCCTGGTCGCCACGTACGAGAAGCTGCACCTGCCCGAGGAGCCGGGGTTCTGGGAGACGAGCCACTACGAGCCCGGGACGGAGGCGCCGCGGCGGATTGATGCGTTCGGGCTGCCCGTCGGCGTCCAGATCTGCTCGGACAACAACCGCCCCGAGGGGACGCACCTGCTCGCCGCGGATGGGGCGATGGCCGTGGTCATCCCGCGCGCCAGCGAGGAGCGCTCCTACCAGCGTTGGAAGACGGTCTTCCGCGCCAACGCGCTGACGAGCTGCCTCTACGTCCTGTCGGTCAACCGTCCGCACCCGGAGGACGGCGTGCTGATCGGCGGGCCGAGCGTCGCGTTCGACCCGAGTGGCCAGCCGATGGTGGAGACCAAGGACACACTGGCGCTCGTCACGCTCGACGAGCGCGTCGTCCAGGAAGCGCGGCGCGCGTACCCGGGCTACCTGCCGGTGCGAGCACGCCTGTATGCCGATGCCTGGGCCGAGATCGCGGGACGCGACGGCTGAAGGCCGAGAGGGTCAGCCCTCGGCGAGGGTGAACTGCTCCTGTGCGATGAGCACGCCCGCGGCGTAGACGCGCATCACGTAGAGGCCGGGCCCCCACTCGTCCAGGAAGTTCTCGGCGTCGCCGGCCTCGAACCCCGCGATGGTCGCGTCGGCCTGCACCTGGGGCTGGTTGTTCTGCGCCTGGACAACCTCCTCCTCGGTCCCGTCCTCCAGGATGCGCACGATCTGCTCGCCGACGGTGGAGACGCCGAACGGCTCCGGCACCTCGATCGAGTGCGCGAACGTCATCCCCGGGGTGAACGTGTTCACGGGCTCCACGATGCGCAGGTTCTCGTCGAGCGCGGTGCCGAAGACGAGGGTGCCTGGCGGGCCGGCGACCGCCGTGGGGGTCGGTACCGGCGTGTCGCTCGGAATCGTCGACTCGGATGGCTCGTTGCTGGGTGACGGGGTCGG
>JBDTWT010000022.1:0-14700 GCA_040006555.1 Chloroflexota bacterium | reverse complement strand
GACGACCCCGGTGAAGATCGGGAGCACCGCGCTCGAGAGGCGCGTGCCGATCGGACGGCGCCGGAGGGGGACGTCCGCATCGGTCATCAGGCGGTCAGCTCCTGGCCGCGCAGCGTGCGCGTGTAGACGAAGACGCCAACGAGCAGGCCAGCCATGAGGATCAGGCTGATGGCCGAGGCCTGTGGGTAGTCGTTGTTCGTGAGGAACAGGGTCTGGACCACGTTGCCGATCATGGTGGTCTCGCGCGTCCCGCCCAGCAGCTCCGCGTTGATGTAGTCGCCCACCGCCGGGATGAAGGCGAGCAGCGTGGCCGCGAAGACGCCGGCGATCGAGAGCGGGAGGGTCACCCGCAGGAACGCCTGGACGCGGCTCGCATAGAGGTCCGTGGCTGCCTCGATCAGCCGGTGGTCGATCTTCTCGAGGGCGACGTAGAGCGGCAGGACCACGAACGGCAGGTAGTTGTAGGTGATGCCGGCGATCACCGCGGCCGGCGTCGCGAGGATGTGGAACCCATCGTCAACCCATCCCCAGTCCTTCAGGGTGCCGAGCACGAAGCCCTGGTCGGCGAGGATGAACTTCCAGCTGATGGTGCGGATGATGAAGCTGGTGAAGAACGGCATGATCACCAGCAGGAGGAGGACGTTCTTGTAGCGGCCGCCGCGAAAGGCGATGGTGTAGGCCATCGGGTAGCCGATGGCGAGAGCGAGGACGGTGACGGCCAGCCCGTAGAGGACCGAGCGCACGAACTGCTCGTCCCAGCGGGAGAGGACGTCGGGAAAGATCCCGAAGTTGAAGGTGAGCTGATAGCCGCTCGCCAGCGAGCCCTCCTGCAGGGCGACTGATGCCATCGCGAGCATCGGCACGACGAACAGGACGAGCAGCCACAGCGTCCCCGGCAGCAGGAAGAGGTACGGGATCAGGCCGCGGTGGGCACGCAGCCAGCCCGGCATCGGTCAGTCCCTTGGACGCCCCTCAGCCCTGGGTGACTTCCTGGAACAGCGTGTTCCAGAGCTCTTCCTCCTCCTCCGAGAGGACCTTGTAGCTGTGCAGCTTGCCGAGCATCTCCTCGCTCGGGAAGACGAGCTCCGACTCGGCGACCGTGTTCAGGTAGTCGGCGGTTTCCGGGTCGCCGCCGTCGGCCGCCTCCTGGGCGTGGGTGCGGATGATCTCCTGCGCCGCGGGCACCGGGCAGATGTAGTTGACGTACTCGGTGATCTGCGCCGCGATCTCAGGCCGGTACGCGAAGTCCATCATCGCCAGCGCGTCGACAGGATGCTGGGCGCGCTTCGGGATCGCCATGTTGTCGATCCACAGGATCCCTCCCGCGGACGGGACGATGAACCTGAGGTCCGGGTTGTCGAACTGGAGCTGGAACACGTCGCCCGACCACGCCATGGTGACGGCGAGCGAGCCCGCGGCGAGCTCCTGCGCGTACTCGTTCCCGTAGTAGCCGCGCACGAGGGGCGCCTGCTGTCGGAGCACGTCGTTCGCCGCGCGGACGTCGTCCTCGGTCGCATCGGAGGGCACGACCCCGTTGTGGAGCAGCGCGAGGCTGAGCGAGTCGCGGACCTCGCTGAACATTCCGATTCGGCCCTCGAACGCCGGGTCGAGCAGGTCCGCGAAGCCGGTGATGTCACGCCCGGTGAGCGCCGGGTTGTAGGCGATGCCGGTGATGCCCGACTGCCACGGCACGCTGTGCGCGTTGTTCGGGTCGTAGCTCGGGTTCTGGTACTTGTCCGAGGCGTTCGCGACGAAATTCGGGACGTCCCGGGCGACGTCGATGGTCTCGAGGTAGCCGAGCCCGGCCATCTTGCCGATCATCCAGTCCGTCATCACGATCAGGTCCCAGCCGGTGTCCTCGCCGGCCGCCAGTGCGGGCTGGATCGTGCCGAAGAACTCCTGGTTGTCCTGGATCGACTCCTGGTAGTCGACGTCGATCCCCGTCTCCTCGGTGAACTGCTGGAGCGTCGGCGACGCGCCGGCATCGTCCTGGTCGATGTAGAGCGGCCAGTTCGCGAAGATCAGCGTGCCGGCGGGCTCACCGCCTCCGACCGCGCCACCGCTGGCGCCCGACGATGCCCCGGGACCGATGCCGCACGCGGCCAGGATCGCCGGGAGCGACAGCATCGCCCCACCGGCGACGGCGCCACGGCCCGCGCCGACCATGAATGTTCGGCGGCTGAGTCGTCGTTGTCGGTCAAAGGCACGCCTCACCGCGCGCTCGATCTGGCTCTCACTCATGTCGATCCATGCCTCCTCAGTCGGTTCCGGCCCCCTCAGGCTTACGTGGCTCCTTCGAGATGACGAACGTGTGCTGTGGCTTCCACGAGAGTCGGACGCGCTGCCCATCGGCGAGCACCTCGGACGCTCCGCTGGTCTCGAGGTTCTGGGCGTAGACGACGAGGCGCCGACCGTCCGGCGTCTCGACGACGTACTGCGTGCTCACCCCGATGTAGGACGAGTCGAGGACGACTCCATCGATCGCATTGCGAGACGCGTCGGCGGCATCGGATCCTCCCTCGAGGAGAGGCTGCACGTGCAGCTTCTCCGGGCGAACCCCGATTCTCACCTTTCCCTCGGCGCCGGCGCCGTTGGCAGGCGCGCGCAGCAGGGCGCCGGTCGGCAGACGGACGGTCAGCGTGCCCCCCTCGCGTCCGGCCACCTCGACCTCGAGCAGGTTGCTGACGCCCAGGAAGTTCGCGACGAAGTCGCTGTGGGGCCGCTCATAGAGCTCCTCGGGGGTGCCGAGCTGCTCGATCCGGCCGTCGCGCATCACGGCGATCCGATCGGACATCGTCATCGCCTCCTCCTGGTCGTGGGTGACGAAGACGAACGTGATCCCGACGCCGCCCTGGATGCGCTTGAGCTCGACCTGCATCGTCTTGCGCAGCTTCTGGTCGAGCGCGCCCAGGGGCTCGTCGAGGAGGAGGACGCGCGGGCGGTTGATGAGCGCTCGGGCGAGCGCCACGCGCTGCTGCTGGCCGCCGGAGAGCTGTGAGGGCCTGCGGAGCTCGAACCCGGGCAGCTCGACGAGCTCGAGCGTCTCGCCCACGCGCTCGCGCACCTCCGCGGACGCGACCTTCCGGCGTCGGAGGCCGAAGGCGACGTTCTCGAACACGTTGAGGTGCGGGAAGAGCGCGTAGTTCTGGAAGACGGTGTTGACGTCGCGCTTGAACGGCGGCAGCGCGGTGACGTCGGCGTCCCCGAGGTAGATCGTCCCGGAGGTCGGCGCTTCGAAGCCGCCGATCATGCGCAGCGTCGTCGTCTTCCCGCAGCCGGACGGGCCGAGCATCGTGAAGAATTCGCCGCGGTGGATCGTGAGCGAGACGTCGTCGACCGCGATCGTGTCGCCGAAGCGCTTGGAGACGCGATCCAGCCGGACGTCTGACTCGGGCACGGACAATCTACTCGGGCCGCTCGAAGGGGTGTGCGCCGAAATATAGGCGAGGCGTCAACCGGCATCCCCCGCGGCTGCGACGTGTGGGGGTGTCCAGCCGTGGATGAGCTCGTCGTGGTAGCGAGGGGCGGCGTCCGGATCCGACGCGGCCCGTGGGATGGGCGCCATCGGTGCCCTGCCCTTTGCGGCGAGGACGTAGTAGGCGCAGACGTCCGTGAGCGGACAGAGCCCGCAGATCGGCCGCGGCGCGCGACACGTGTCGCGGCCGTGACGGATCAGCTCGACGTGGAAGGGGTACATCTCCTCCGGCCGCAGGACCTCCTCCAGCAGGTCGTGCGCGCGATCGAGCGGGGTGCGGGGCGGCAGCATGCCGAGGCGCGTCGCGACGCGGTGGACGTGGGTGTCCACCGGCATCGCCGGACGCCCGAACCCGAAGAGCAGGATGATCGAAGCGGTCTTGCGCCCGATGCCGGGCAGGGCGGTGAGCCACGCCCGCGCCTCCTCCAGCGGCGTCGTCCCGAGAAATCCCAGGTCCCAGGAGCCGCCCGTCGCATCGTGCACCTCCGCCAGCACGTGCTGGATGCGCCTCGACTTGGTGAAGGCCAGGCCGCCTGGCCTGATCACGTCCTCGAGCTCGTCGGTCGGCGCGGCGAGCACGTCATCCCACGTGGCGTAGCGCGCGCGGAGCGCCGTGAAGGCCCTGAACGAGTTCACGTCGGCGGTGTTCTGCGACAGGATCGTGAGGACCAGCTCGCTGATCGTTTCGACGCGCGGGCCGCTCCAGGCTGGGTGCCCGTACCGCTCGCCGAGCCGGTCCAGGGCGACCTCGGCCAGCCCTCTGCGTCGCCGGCGATCGGCGGCGAGCTTCTGTGGGCTCGGGCCTCGTCGGCGCGCCTGCTTCGCGCGCTTCGTGGGCGCGCCCGCGTCCCTCACTCGTCCAGGCGGTAGCGCCGCTCGCCGGTCGAGGCGTCGGACCACACGCGCAGCCGCCGGCGCGTGGTGGGGTCCACGAAGCGCTCATCGGTTGACCGGAAGCGGGGGTCGATCGGCCCCTCGTCGACACCGGCCCCGCCCACCGAGTCCCACGAGCGCTCGTGCGCCTCTGACCGGTAGCGGGTGCGCTCGAACGCCACCGCGACCAGCCCCGCCCCGCCGAGGACCATCAGCCACAGCCCGCTGAGACCGGGGACCCCGCCGAAGGCGAGCACCGCCAGCCCTCCGAGGAGCAGCAGCAGCGACACCACCCCGATGACGATCCGGAGCGCGCCGACCATGCCGGCGCTACTCGAGCGGCTGGTGGGCGCCCGGGTCAGCCTCGATCACGACCGCGGTCCCGTAGGCCACGATCTCGCTCATCGAGTTGTTCAGCCCCGAGCTGTCGAACCGCATGCTGATGACGGCGTTCGCGCCGAGCAGCGTCGCGTTCTGGACCATGCGGTCCATCGCCTGGCGCCGGGTGTCCTCGAGGAGCTCGGTGTACTCGCGGATCTCGCCGCCCACGAGCGACCGAAGGCTGGCCGTGATGTTCCCCGCGAGGCCGCGGCTGCGGACGACGAGGCCGAAGACCTGGCCCTTGCTCTCGGTGACGCGGAAGCCCGCGACGAACGGCGTGGTGGTGATGACCATGGCCCCAGTATCGCGCAGCGCGGCTAGGGGGCGAGTGAAAGGCCGATGCCGATGGCGCGCGCGAGGCGCGCGGCAGCCTGCTCCAGCAGTCGCGGGCTATCGGCCATGGCGGCTTCGAGCGACTGCGGCCCATCCGCGACGGGCTGGACCAGGGTGAGCGCGGTTGCAGTCTCCAGCGCCTCGGCGCCCGGGCCGAGCGCGCCGCACAGCAGGACGACGGGAGTCTGACGTGCGCCGGCCAGGGCGGCCACGCCCATCGCCGCCTTGCCGTGCAGGGTCTGCTCGTCGGCGCGGCCCTCGCCGGTGATGACGAGGTCGGCACGCACGAGCGCCTCGCCGAGCCCCACGAGCTCCGCGACGACCTCCGCGCCCGGGCGGACGATGGCCCCGGTGTATCCGAGCAACCCGGCGGTCGTCCCCCCCGCCGCCCCGGCTCCCGGGAGATCGGCGACCTGGCGCCCCGTGGCCGCTTCGATCGCACGGCCGAACGCCGCCAGTGCCCCGTCGAGCTCCTCGACCGTCGCCGGATCGGCCCCCTTCTGCGGTCCGTAGGTGGCGGATGCGCCGCGCGGGCCGCACAGCGGATTCGTGACGTCGGAGGCGACCACGATGCGCACGCCGTGGACCCGCGGGTCAAGCGCCGACGCGTCGATCGACGCGAGACGGACGAGCGCGGCGCCACCGGGCGGCAGCTCGGCGCCATCGGCGTCGAGGAAGGTGACGCCGAGCGCGGCGAGCAACCCGGTCCCGCCGTCGTTGGTGGCCGATCCTCCGAGGCCGATCGTGATCTGCTCCACCCCTGCGTCCAGCGCCGCCCGAAGGAGGTCGCCCGTGCCGCGGGTCGCAGCCCTCCGCACGGAGTCCGGCGTGCGCTCAGCTGGGTCGAGGTGAGACAGGCCCGATGCCGCGGCCATCTCGACGAACGCGCCCCGTCCCTCGCCAACCAGCAGCCAGTCGGCCTCGATCGGGCGGCCGAGCGCGTCCACCGTGGCGATGCTCCGGCGCTCGGCGCCGCGCTCGAGCGCGGCAGCCACGGCGGCAAGTGTCCCTTCGCCGCCATCGGCCATGGGCCGTCGCACGACCTGGTCGCCGGGCCGCACGCTGAGCCAGCCCGCCGCGATGGCGTCCGCAACGCCGACCGAGTCGAGCGCGCCGCCGAACGAGTCGGGTGCGATGAGCACGGTGAGCGGCCGATCCGCGGCGGGGGTCACGGCCGTCGGAGCCCCTTGCGGCGCTCGAGGTAGGCGGGCACGCTGACGATCGGCGGGCGGACCTCGTCGCCGATGTCGAGCACCTCGAGGTTGAACCGGTCCTTGTCAGTGTTGATCAGCTTCATGCCCCGGCCGACCTCGCTCAGCAGCTCGATGCGGTGTCGCTCCTCGAGCTTGCGGACGGCGCCCTGGAGGATCACGTAGGCCATCTGGCTCAGGTTGGCGAGGGGCTGGTTGCGATGGATGCGGCGCTCGAGGTCGACCTGACCCATGCCCGACAGCCCGGCCTGTTCGAGCACGTCGATGAGCAGGCCGATCTCCACCGCGTAGCCGGTGAAGAAGGGGAGGCGCTCGAGCAGCGCCCGGCGCCCGGCGTACTCGCCCGAGAGCGGCTGGACCATGCCGGACAGCTCGGGGAAGAACAGGTTGATGAGCGGGCGGGCCATGAGCTCCGTCACGCGCCCTCCGCCCTCGGCCTGGAGCCGATTCCCATCCCTGATCGGCCGCCGGTAGAAGCCCTTCACGTACGAGATGCGGGGCTCGCGCAGGAGTGGCCCGAGGAGGCCGTACACGAAGCGCGGCTGGATGTTGCTGATGTCGGTGTCGATCCAGGTGACGATGTCGCCGTCGAGCACGTGGAGGCTCTTCCACAGCGCCTCGCCCTTCCCGCGGTGGGACCCGGTCTCCGGGAGGATCTCCGGGTGGCGGACGACCGGCACCCCGAGGTCTGTCGCGATCTGCACCGTGCGGTCCTCGCTCATGGAGTCGATGACCACCATCTGGTCGATGAGCGGCACGCGATCCATGAGCGCGGCCTTCACCCGCTTGATGACGATCCCGATCGTCTTCTCCTCGTTGAGGGCGGGCAGGCCGACGCTGATGGTGAGGTTCTGCCGCTCCTTGAGCGCCACGAGCTTGCCGATGTCCGAGAACTCGTGCGCGTGGAACGTGTTCTCGGCGAACCAGCGGTCGACCACCACCGGCAGGGAGCGAGTCGTCTCGACGAGCGCATCGGCATGGGCGAGCGTGCCCTCGCTGGCCCGCAGCTGCTCGAAGGTGGCCATACCGAGCGCCTGCCGCGTCTTCACGACGATCACGGTCGGCCGCGCCTTCGACGCGACGGCCTCGGCGAGCGTCCCGAACAGGTACCGCCCGTCGGCCCCCGCGTTCGTCGGCTGGGCCGACGCCCCCATCACGACGAGGTCGTGGCTCGCCGCCTCCTTGATGATCGCCTGCCGAACGGACGTCGCCTCGCGGATGATCCCGGTCCCGCGCCGCGTGCCGGCGTGCTCGCGCACGAAGGCGGTGACTGCGGCCTGCTCCCGCTCGAGCGCCCGGTCGCCGATGCCCTTCGGCACCACGTGCAGCACCACGACCTTCGCGCCGAAGCGCTTGGCGAGGTCGCGGCTGATGCGCATCGCGAGCTCCGCGTGCGGTCCGCCGCGCACCGGGACCAGGATCGAGGCGACCTTCTCGAGGCCCCGCTGCTTGACGACGGCGATGTCGCACGGCGACTCGCGCACGACGGCGTCGATCGTCGGCGAGAAGACCGGACGCTCCTCGCCGTCACCGCCGGCATCGGCCCTGGAGGGTCCACCCCATCCGAAGATGACGAGATCCGCGCCCTCCTCGCCGACCGCCTCGATGACGCCATCCGAGGCATGGCGGCCGATGCGGACCATGGTTCGCAGCTCGACGCCCTCCTCGTCACCGAAGTCGAGGACTCGCTGGAGGAGGCGCCGGGCGGTGCGGGCATGGGTGGCGCCCTCCGAGAGGCTGACGCCCTCGGGGACCTCGACGATGCCGAGCGCCGTGATCTGCGTCGGCCTGCCGTCGGCCACACCCGCGCCGATGCGGACGAGGTCGCGTGCCGTCCGCGGGTTGGCGAGCGGCAGCAGGATGCGGTACGGCTGCTTCCGCCGTGGCGCCATGGCTAGCCGCGGGCCTCGAGCCAGCGCGTCACGAGGTAGGGCTTGAGCGCCTCGAACTGCCGCGCCTGGTCGTCGATGACGCGCTCGGCCTGGTCGGTGGTCATGTCGAGCGTCTCGCTGATGAATCCGGCCGTGCGGCCGAAGTAGAGGGGCGTGAGCGCGGCCAGCACCCGCTCGTGTTCCGTCCCGGGCCGGTGGTAGGCGACGAGCGTGTCGTACAGGCACCGGATCCACAGCTCGGCGGGGAAGTGGAAGGCCGCCGGCTGGCCCGTGACGTCGAGCGTCATGACCCGCTCCAGTTGCTCCGGCGAGAGCATCTCGGCCCATGCGTCGCGCTGCGCGAGCCGCGCACTTTCGAAGTTGTCGATCAGCTTGCCGTGGTCAACCTTGATCGGCTCCGGCGCGACGACCCGCTCGAACCCGTATTCCGGGATCGCGTGCGAGCCACGGACGCGGAGCCACCGGTCCTCGTAGTGGCCGGCGAGGTTGAAGAGCGTGCCGACCACCTGGCGAAACATCGGTCCGAGGTCCGACGCCGGATCCTTCGCGTCGTGGATCTTCGCGCCGAGCCGTGCCTGGCACACCGCGAAGCCCTCGTTGAGCGCCGCATGCGTCATCCAGATGTCGATGCCGAACCGCGCCGTGAGCTCGTCGAACGTGTCGAGCTCGAGGTAGCGAGCGACAAGATCCCCGGAGACCCCGAAGTCGCCCCCGATCGGCTGGCGGATGCGTGCGCCGTACAGCGCCCGGGTGAGCGGATAGCTGATCGCGTTGGTGATCGTGCCGTCGTACTTGAAGCGGGAGTAGAGCGGGGTGACGAAGTCGTAGCCACCCTTGAGGATCGGCCCGGCGAGGAGCTCGACCCACTCGGGCACGATCGAGCGCAGGTCCGAGTCGACCATCACCATCGCCTTGACCTTCAGCTCACGCGCCACCTCGAACAGGGCGCGCACCGCGGTCCCCTTGCCGCTCGTGCCCTGGTAGGTGAAGCTCACCCGCTGCAGCTTGTGGCGCGGGCTGACGAGGATGATCTTCTCGAGGTAGTCGGGGCTCTCGGTGGTGACCACGACCCGCGGCGTGTCGTCCGGAGAGCCGCCGTCGCTGTTCACGAGCACGGGCTTGAGCTCCGGGAAGTACTGCACCATCCCTGCGGTGGCGGCGCGGACGACGTAGCCGATGGTCTCGGCGTTGTCGAAGGACGGGATGCCGACCATCAGGTCGGCGGAGCCGATGCGCCTGACCTCCGCCAGGCCCTCGTCATCGAGCGCCGATGCGCCCGCGGCAGCCGGCTGGGACGTCAGGACGGAGCCTCCTCGAGGGCGATTCGGCCACATGAGCTCGGGGGATCGATGGTAGCACGCAGCGCCGAGAGCACAGGTTCACCATCTGAGGCCTTCTCATCGCCCGTCGCTTCGCCGTTGGGTCCGGTGCGACGCAACCGCCGAAGAAGATTGGACCCTAGTCTCGGAGCCGGGCCCTTGGCGGCTGCGCCTCGGACGCGCGCCGCCGAGTGGCGACAGCGAGCCCGAGGAGGATCCAGCCGATCCCGTTGAGGGCGGCACCCACGAGGGCGAGCGAGCCGAAGATCGTGGGGTCCTGGGGGGACGTCAGACCAAGGCGATCGATCCCGGCGATCGCAAGCACTGAGCCGATTGCGAGGGCGAGCGCGCCCCACCGCGTGACCATGCCGAGGCGCAGGGTCACGAGCCCGAACGCGGCGTCGGTCAACCACATCGCCACCCCGGCGAAGAAGCCGATGAGCCCGAACTCCCCGGCGAACACGATCCAGGCGAGGTACCACGCGTTGGCGAGGAGTGCCGGCACAGCGGCCATCAGCGCCAGCTTCGGAGCGGCAGCGGCCTGGCGCCGATGGACGACGACGACGATCGCGATGGCCCCAAGGTTGAAGAGAACGAGCCTGAAGATGTTCAGGCCTTCGGGGATCTCGACGAGGAAGGCCGCCAGCAGTGCGGCGCCGCCCAGGATCCCGGCCCCGCCGAGCGCTCGGCTCGAGATCGACGGCGACGCGGTGAGTGAGTGGGCCACGGTTCGATCCCTCCGTGTGTGCTCGGACGCAGCCGTGACGGCAAGGTCGCCGAGCGTCCCGAGCCATGTTCTTAAGGCCCCGACGGGTGCACCTCCGGTCCGCGCGTCGCGGAGCTGGTCGCCGAAGAGCTGCACCATCTCGTCCGCGAACCGCACTCGGAACGCGGCGGGATAGAGCCGGAGGAGCCATCGGTACACGCGCTCGTGGCCCGCGCCCCGCGGAGTCACTCGACGGTTTCGAGCGCCCACGGTCGTGCCGCACGGACGAGGGTCTCAAGACGGCGGACCTCCGTCGCCGCCACCGCCCGTCCAGCCCCGGTGAGCCGGTAGTAGCGCCGGCGCTGATCGTCCAGGTCGGGGTCAGGACGTTCGTCGCACTCCTCGATCAGGCCATCGTCGAGGAGCCGCTTGATGGTGGTGTAGGCGCCGCCGGGTCCCAGCCGCGTCGCCCCCTCGGTCATCCGCGTGATCTCGCGCATGATCGCGTATCCATGCCGCTCTTCCGGCCCGATCGCGAGGAGGACGTGCATTGCGGTCCGCGAGAGCGGCGGGACGCGCGGGGGCTGTTCGGCAAGTTCCACGGGCCGAACTATATCAATCTCCGATGTATTGTCAACCGATAGATGCGAGGAGGGCGTACAGCTATCGTCGTTGCGCTCGCCCGGCCGGTAGCGCGAGTTCATGTGCTTCGCGAGGTAGTGGCTGAACCCGTTCGCGCGCCAGCCCATCAGCCAGCCGGCCAGCGGGTGCTTCACCACCGGGCTGAGCCGCACCTGGACACCCTCATCGATCACCGCCTCGAGGAGGCGGCGGCGCTCCTGGAAGGGAATGTCGTGCAGGGGCTCCCCGTCGAGCTCGACCAGGTCCACCGCGACGAACGCGCGCCGCTTCTCGGTGTCGAGCGGGTCGGCGATCTGGTCCTCGAGGCCCTCCTCGGCCAGCGTGTCGGCCCAGACGCGGGCCCGGCTGCCGTCGCCGATGAACGGCTGTGCGCTCCACACGCCGTCGACGATGGCCTCCTCGGCGAGGATCGCCCTCGCCAGGACGTCCGCGGCCTCCGCGATATCGCCCTCGACGGGCTGGCCGAGCTCATCGGTGAGGCTCACCTCGCCGCGCTCGACCGTCGCCATGACGCGCGTGCCGGGCCACAGCGGCTCGAACAGCCACTCGACGCTGAGCACCTCGGCGTTCGCGCTGACTGGATGCTGGGGCAGGACCGGATCGGCCATCAGCCCGCGTCGTAGAGGTTGAGCTGCCCTTCCTCGACGTTCGCACCGACCTCCGAGCGAATCTGCTCCCACGCATCGAGGTCCCACTCGCCGACGAAGGTGATCCCGGTGCCCTCCTTGCCGGCACGTGCGGTTCGGCCGATGCGATGGACGTACGTGTCCGCGTCCTCCGGGATGTCGTAGGAGACGACGTACGGCAGGTCCGTGATGTCGAGGCCACGGCTGGCGACGTTCGTGGCGATGAGGAACTGGACCTTCCCGTCCCTGAAGGCGGCCAGCGTCCTGTCCCGCTCGCGCTGCGAGAGGCCGCCATGCAGGCCCGCGACGTTCTTGCCGCGCCGGGCGAGGGTCGCCGCCAGGCGGTCCACGCCGATCTGGGTGTGCCGGAAGACGAGGAGCCGGTCGAAGCCGAACTGGTCGGTGATCTCGATGAGCGCCTTCACCTTGTCCTGCTCCGCGACGAAGTACACGACCTGCCGGACGGTCTCGACCGTTTTGAGGTCGGGACGCACCGTCACCTGCGCCGGGTCGCGCTTCATGAACCGATCGCAGATGCGCAGGATGGCGTACGGCATCGTGGCGCTGAAGAGGGCCGTCTGGCGCTGCCGTGGGCTGCGGGCGAGGATCGTCTCCACGTCCACGATGAATCCCATGTCGAGCATCCGATCCGCCTCGTCGAGGATGACGGTGTGGACGCGATCGAGCCGCAGCTCGCCGCGGCGAATGAGGTCGAGGACGCGTCCCGGCGTGCCGACGACCACCTGCGCCCCCCGCTTGAGGCCCTCGATCTGCTTGTCCATCGACGAGCCGCCGTAGATGGCCACCGTGCGCACCCCACGGAACTGGCCGATGCGCGCGATCTCCTCGGTGACCTGCACGCACAGCTCCCGGGTCGGGGTGAGGACGAGCGCCTGCACGTGCTGACTGGATGGGTCGATCTTCTCGACGATCGGGATGCCGAAGGCGGCCGTCTTGCCGGTGCCGGTCTGCGCCTGGCCGATGAGGTCCTGCCCCTCCCGCAGTGGCGGGATCGCCCGCGCCTGCACCTCGGTCGGCGTCACGAAGCCCATCGACTCGAGCGCGCGCGCGATCGTGGCCGGAACGACGATGTCGCCGAAGCGATAGCCGCCCGCCTGGGCGAGTGCCGTCAGCTCGAAATCGGTCGGCGGGGCAGCCTCGGCGGCCGTCCCCGGGGCGTCGGTGTCTGACGGGCCGGGCGGCGTTGGGGGCGCGCGACGGTTGCGCGCGGGGTCCTGGTCAATCTGAGACAAGCGGTGCTCCGGGGGAATGCTGAACGTGCGGCGCGTCAGCGGGGGCGCGCTCCGTCGCGGTGCGACGGGCGCGGCGCTCATGAGTCCGGTGGAGGCGCTGCTGGAGCGAATCCTACCACGGAGCCATCGGGCGGCTTGACGGCGGTGCAGGTCCTAACAGATACTCAGTCTCATTCAGCAACCGTCCGCATGGAGCAAATCGTGCCGCTCACCGTCTTCCTCGTCGCGGCCAGCGCCTTTCTCGCGGCCGCCATCGGTGGACTCGTCGCGCTGCGGGCCATCCGACAGGTCGGCCTGATCATCGCGGCCGGCGCCGGGATCAGGATCGGCGCCGCGTACTTCGACCTCATCCCCGAGAGCGTCGAGCACCTCGGCGGGTCACTCGACCTAGCGATGTTCTGTACCGCGTTCGGGTTTCTCGCGTTCTACGCGATCGAGAAGCTCACCGCCCTGCACGTCGGGCACGAGACGGCGACCGAGATCGACCACGGCGATTCCGCGCACCGCCACATCGGCTTCATCGGCAGCGTGGGCATGAGCCTGCACAGCTTCCTCGACGGCATCGCGCTGGCCGCTGGGCTCGCCATCGGCGGCGGACTGGGACTCGTCATCGCGGCCGTGGTCGTGACGCATCGGTTCAGCGACGGAATCGGCATCGTGAGCATGCAGCTCGCAAGCCGGGCACCGCGCAACGAGATCTATCGCTGGGTCGCGCTGGTCGCCCTGGCGCCGGTGGCGGGCGTCATCGTTGGGCTGCTGCTGCCGGTGCCCGACATGGTCCTGGGCGCGATGCTGGCGGTGTTCGCAGGGTTCTTCCTCTACATCGGGGCCGCGGAACTCCTGCCGGAGGCGCATCGCAGCGATCGGTCCAGGTGGGTCGTCGCGGCGACGCTCGCGGGCGTCGGGGCGATCTACGCCTTCTCCGTCTTCGCCGGATCGGTGGGCGGACGTTGACCGGAACATCGACCGCCGATCGGCTCCGTGACGCCGGCGGGCGCGTGACCCGCCAGCGGCTGCTGGTGGCCGATGCGCTCGCCTCGATGGCGAGGCAGGTGACGGCCCAGGACCTCTACGACCACCTGCGCCGGCGCGACCCGCGCATCGGCCGCGCCACCGTCTTCCGCACCCTCGAGGCACTCGTCTCCGCGGGCGTCGCGCGCAGGCTCGAGCGCGACCGGCACGTGTACGGCTACGTCGCCTGTCGTCCGGAGCATCACCACCACGTCGCGTGCGACCGGTGTGGGCGCGTGGAGGAGATCGACGAGCGCTACGTCACGCCGGTCGCGGAACGACTGTCGGCGGACCTCGGCTTCCAGATCGACGACGCGCGACTCGATTTCTACGGGCGCTGCGCGCGCTGCGCCGCGGTCGGATAGCGCGCGACCGAGATCAGCCGGCGGTGGCCGCCACGCGCTCGCCGGTGCGGGACGCACCGTTGCCATCGGCCGAGGCGGCGTCCGCGTAGCCGGTCGGGTGCTGCTCGCGCCAGGCCCACGCATCGGTGAGCATCTGATCGAGGTCCGAGTGCCTGGGCTGCCAGCCGAGCTCGCGGCGCGCGCGACGTGACGACGCGACCAGCACGGGCGGATCGCCGACGCGGCGCTTCACGACCCGGGCCGGAATGGGGCGGCCGGTGACGCGACGCGCGGCCTCGACCACCTCGCGCACGCTGAAGCCCGCCGCCGAGCCGAGGTTGTAGATCTCGAGCGACGGATCGCCCTCGCCGGTGGCCTCGAGCGACAGCAGGTGCGCGTTGCCGAGATCTCGCACGTGGATGAAGTCGCGGATGCACGTGCCGTCGGGGGTCGGGTAGTCCTGGCCGTAGATCTGGACGTGACTCATGTCGCCGGCCGCGACACGCAGGACGAGCGGCATGAGGTGCGTCTCGGGGTTGTGGTCCTCGCCGTTGCGGTCGGTCGCACCCGCCACGTTGAAGTAGCGCAGCGAGATCGCCCGGAAGTCGTGCGCCGCGCAGAACCAGCGCATGGC
>JBDTWT010000021.1:0-14729 GCA_040006555.1 Chloroflexota bacterium | reverse complement strand
GGCTTGCCGAGGTCCTCGGCGACTCGGTAGAGTAGCTGCGCGTGCCCCACCTCGTCCTGGATCTTGCTGGTGAGCGCGAGCTTCCGGCGCAGGTTCGGCGCGCGGAGGATCCAGTCGCGCTCGGGCAGGACTCCCATGAGCTCCGAGTTCGCGTGCATCTCGACGAACTTCAGCACGGCCGCGCGGTACTCGTCGGGCATCCAGTCGTCGGCCTCGACCTTTGCACCGGAGCCCACGTGCGCGTAGAACGCATCCTCGTCGCCGGGCGTGTACGCCGGCCGCGCGTTGAGCGGCTGGATGGTGTCAGGGCTTTCGATCACGAGGCCAAGCGTACTGCAAGACCGATGCGCGCGACGAGGCGTGAGTCAGTCGTGAGGAGCCCGGCGCAGCGGCCGATGCCACCGTCGCCGGGCCTCGGACGCGGTGCAGTCCGCGCGGAGGCCGCGGGCGTCCTCGACCAGCGATGGGCGCGGAACGTACAGGTCGATCGGCAGCGGGCCCGGCGTCCGCACGAGCAGGTAGTCGGCGAAGACCGCCTCCACGCGACCGATGCGCCCGCCATCGCTCCCGATGAGCGCCGTTCCGACGAGAGTGGCTTCATCGCGGGCGGTCACGATGCGTCGCGGATCCGGGTCTGGGCGTCCATCGGCTGGAGAGTGTAGCGCTCGGCCTCTGGGCTCCTACCCGACGTCGACGCGGATGGTGTGGTGCCCGCGGGCCCCGTCCGGTGGCGGCGGCGTGCGCTGATCGGTCTGGACGTCGCCGGCACCGTCGGTGGCCCGGACGCGAACGGTGTGCGCGCCCGGCGTCGCCTCCCAGCGATGGACGAACTGGACCCACGTCGCGTCCGAGATCGGCGCGCTCAGCTCCGCCGGCCGCCATTCCCCTTCGTCCACCTGCACCTCGACCGCCGAGATGCCGCGGTCCGGAGCCCACGCCACCCCAGCGACCGGCACCGTCCCGGGGCTCACGCGCGCGAAGTCGCGCGGGACGTCGATGCGTGACTGCGTGAGGATCGGGGCCTCCTTCGCCCAACCGAGCGGCACCCAGTACGCGTCGAAGTCCTCCAGCCGCGTCAGCTCGATCTCGGCGAGCCACTTCGTCGCGCTCACGTACCCGTAGAGGCCGGGAACGATGAGGCGCGCCGGATAGCCGTGGTTGGCCGGAAGCGGCTCGCCGTTCATCGCGACCGCGACCAGCGCGTCGCGATCGTCGGCGAGGGCCCACACGGTCGGGAACCCAGCGGTGAAGCCGTCGACCGCGCGCCCGACGATCTGCGTCGCGTCGCCCTGGACCCCGGCTCGATCGAGCAGGTCCTTGAGCCGCACGCCTCGCCACAGCGCGTTCCCCACGAGGTCGCCGCCAACCTCGTTGCTCACGCAGGCGATCGTCACGTACTGGTCGTGGAGCGGCATGGCCACGAGCTCGTCGTAGGTGAGCTCGAAGGGCCGGTCCACCATGCCGGTCACGCGCAGCCGCCATGTCCGGATGTCGGGCCGCGGAACCAGCAGCGCGGTGTCGATGCGGTAGAACTCCGCGTTCGGTGTCACCACCGCTGCGATGCCGTCGATCGCCAGCTCGGCCCCCGACGGGAGTGGCGGCGCGCTCGTCGCGGGCGACGGAATGGCGCCGCTCTGCGGCGTGGCGGCGAGCCTGCCCCGGTCGAGGAGGATGCGTCCGGCGACGCCGCTGGTTGCCGCGAGACCGAGGACCGCCAATGACGTGCCGAGGAACCTCCGTCGCTCCCAGACGGGCATCTCCGCCAGGGGTGGTCGTCCCGCGCGGGCTGCGAGCCGGAGGAGCCAGCCGCAGGTGCCGAGGACGACTACGAGCGCGAGAATGCCGACGAAGAGGGTCGGGATCGGTTCGCTCAACTGGTCACGCAGCGACGCGCCGAAGACGAGCAGGCTGAAGCCGACGAAGCCGAGCCGCGCCAGGTCCGGACGATGTCGCGCCAGGACACCGAGACCGCCGGCCGCGGCCATGGCGACTGCGGCGATGACGAGGTTGAGGACGAGCTTGTCGGCCTCGCCGAAGAGGTCGACCACGAACTGCTTGGCGCCCGGCGGCTGCAGCGAGATGACGAAGTCGCCGACCGCGATGATCGGGCTCGCGGCGCCCGGGATCAGGCCCGCCAGGAGCTCCGCCACTCCGAGGCCGGACGCTCCGGAGACCACCCCGGCGAGCGCCGCGGCACGAACGGATGGCGTGGGCTCCGGTTCCGTCGCGGGTGCCTGCTGGTTCATCGGCTCGAAGTGGGAGGGGTTGATGCTCCGAATCGTACTCGGCATCGCGCTTGCAGCCTCGCGGTCACATGTCCGTCCGAATCTGGGTCAGCGACCGAGAGCCGGCCGTTCGCGAGCTCACCGGCGAGCTGCCGCCCGAGGCGGAGATCGTCTCGCCCGACGAGCTTCAGTCGCGCCTCTCGGCATTGATCGGATCCGGCACCGGAGCGCGACCGCCCCAGAGCCCGCTGGCCGGCTGAGGTCGCCCGCTCCCCTATCATCGGCCGCGTGGCTGCGCCCATCGATCTGCGTTCGGACACCGTTACGCTGCCGAGCGCAGGGATGCGCCGCGCCATCGCCGAGGCGGATGTCGGCGACGACCAGTACGGCGAGGATCCATCCGTCAATCGGCTCCAGGAGGAGGTCGCCACCCTCCTCGGCACCGAGGCCGCGCTCTTCTTCCCGAGCGGCACGATGTCCAACCAGGTCGCGCTGCGGACCCTCACTCGGCCCGGCGACGACGTCCTGGTGCCGGCCGGGGCGCACATCCTCCTCCACGAGACGGGCGGTGCGGCGGCGAACGCCGGTGTCCAGCTCACGACGATCGGGGAGGGCGGCCTCTTCGATGCCGACGATGTCGCGGAGGCCGCGAAGCCGGCCGGGCACATCGTCTATCCGCCGACGACCCTTCTCGTCGCCGAGAACACCCACAACCGCGCCGGCGGCATCGTCTTCCCGCCCGACACGCTGGCGGGCGCACTGTCCACGGCACGCGACCGCGGGCTGAGCACCTTCCTCGACGGGGCGCGGCTCCTCAATGCCGCCGTCGCCAGTGGCCGCCCGGCCGCAGAGCTCGCCGCCGGCTTCGATCTCGTCAGCCTGTCGTTGAGCAAGGGGCTCGGCGCGCCGGTGGGATCGATGCTGGCCGGAAGCGCGGCGATCATCGAGCGCGCGCATCGTTACCGGCGCATGGCGGGGGGCGCGCTGCGGCAGGCGGGCATCCTGGCCGCGGCCGGCTCGTACGCCCTCGCGCACAATGTCGAGCGCCTTGCCCAGGACCATGCGAATGCCCGGCTGCTTGCCGAGGGACTGGCCCGGGCGCCGAGCGTGGAGATCGACCTCGCAACGGTCCAGACGAACATCGTCGTCTTCAGCCTCGCGAACCGGGAGGGCGTCCCGGACGCGGCCGCCTTCGTGGAGACCTGCCGCGCGGGGGGCGTCCTCCTCAACGCGTTCGGCCCGCGGACGGTGCGGGCGGTCACGCACCTCGACGTCGACACCGACGCCTGCCGGCGCGCCGCGGACGGGATGCGCAAGGCAGCCGACGGGCGCTGAGCCGACGCCCTAGACGAGCTCGACCGGCTCCACGTCCTGTAAATCGAGCTTGAGCGCCGCCGAGTTGATGCAGTAGCGGAGTCCGGTGGGCTGGTCGGGCGCATCCTCGAAGATGTGGCCGAGGTGCCCGCCGCACTTCGAGCAGTGGACCTCGGTGCGGGTCATGAAGAACGCTCGATCGGTCTCGCTCTCGACCGCATCGGGATCCATCGGCTGGTAGAAGGAGGGCCAGCCCGAGCCCGAGTCGAACTTCGTCGAGGCGTCGAACAGCTCGTTGCCGCAGCCCGTGCATCGGTAGACGCCCTTGCCGTGCTCGTCCCAGTAGGCACCGCTGAACGCCTGCTCCGTCCCCTTCTCGCGGAGCACGCGGTACTGCTCAGGGGTGAGCTCCGCGCGCCACTCCGACTCCGATTTCGCCTGCTTCTCAGTCGTCATGCACCCAGCGTACGCCTCCGCTAGCCGAGCTGCGTGGTGAGCAACACGACGAGCAGCCAGATCACGAGCGCGAAGACGAGGAAGACCAGGCCGAGAAGGATGAAGAGCCCGACCGACTCGCGTCGCGTCGAGGCGCCCGGGGTCCCCAGGTGCCGCCGCATGAGCCGCAGGTTCCGAGTGTTCGCCTTGAACCACAGGTCGAACGCATCGCCCACGACCGGTATCGCCCCGATCGCCAGGTCGATGGCCGAGTTCGCCAGCATGCGGGCCACCACCACGCGCGGGACGCCCAGCCTCGACCCGCGCCACACGACGAAGAGCCCGACCCCCGCGCTGAGCACGTCGCCGACCACGGGCACGAGCCCGACGATCGCATCGGCCCCGATTCGCCGGCCCCCGGTCCCGGGCACCGGGATGCTGTTGTCGAGCAGCCACGCGAGCGTCTCGACCTCGCCGAGGACGTCGCCCGCGTGACGGCCCGTGCGCGATATGCGCGTCACACGACCCATGCCCTGGCACAGGTGCAGGACCGGTGCCCTCCGCCGTTACACTGCCGGCGATGAACGCACGCACGCCCGTGGTCAGCGCCCCGACGACCCCCCGCGCCCAGGGTTCTGCCGCCATCGGTGCACTGTGCTTCCTGCTCCTCCTCGAGGCTGCCTTCGCCCTCGTCGTCACGATCGGCCTGAGCCTCGTGGCGGGCGAGCAGGGCGGCGGCGCCGAGACGTCGACGCGCTTCGCCGCCGGCGGCACATTCCTCTTCGCCATCGCCGCCTACGTCGCGTATCGCGGCGCGCGCCGTCACCGGTCGTGGGCGTGGACGCTCAGCGCGATCCTGCAGCTGATCCTGGCGATCGGTGCGGGCATCGCGATGGTGACCGCCGGCGAGAACGGAGTGACGCCGGCCTACCTCATCGGCTTCGCGCTGGCCGCGGCGACGATGCTTCTGCTCTCGACCTCTGGCGTCCGCCGCGCACTCGGCCAGGGGTAGCGGACGCACGCGACGCCCGTCGCGGCGGGCGCATCGGTCTGTAGACTCGGTCGACCCATGGCGGAGCCAAACCCCCACGATCCCGGGCCTGAGCTGGCCAACAAGCGCGCAGAGGCTCACGCCACGGCCGCGCGCACGCCGCTCCGCATCGGGGATGCGACGATCCGCATCGGCACGGCATCGTGGACGGACCCGACTATGACGGCTGCGGGGGTGTTCTACCCGCCCGATGCCACCACGGCCGAGGATCGCCTCGTCTACTACGCCAACCAGTTCTCGATCGTGGAGGTCGACTCGACCTACTACGCGCTCCCTGCCAGGCGCACCGGTGAGCTGTGGCTCGAACGGACGCCTCCGGAGTTCACGTTCGACATCAAGGCCCATGCCCTCATGACCGGACAGCCGTCCGAGGTGAGCCGGCTGCCGAAGGACATACGGGAGGCCCTGCCCGCGGGGCTCATCGCGAAGAAGCGGGTGTACGCCCGCGACGTGCCGCGGGACGTGGAGGACGAGATCTGGGCCCGCTTCATGGACGGCATCGAGCCGCTCCGCTCCTCCGGCAAGCTCGGGGCGGTCTTCCTCCAGTACCCACGCTGGTTCTTCCCGACCAACGAGTCGCGCGACGAGATCGTGAAGGCGCGCGAGCGCCTCGGCGACACTCCGTTCGCCGTCGAGCTGCGCCACGCCTCGTGGTTCAACGATAAGAACCGCGACCGCACGCTGCGCTTCCTCGAGAAGTACGAGATCCCGTTCGTGATGGTCGACGCTCCGCCGGGCATGAAGTCGTCGATTCCGCCGATGACGGCGATCCCCTCGCCGCGGCTGGCGGTCGTGCGCTTCCACGGCCGGAGGACGGAGACCTGGGAGAAGAGCGGCATTCCCGTCGTCGAGCGGTTCCGCTATCTCTACGACGAGGAGGAGCTCAGCGAATGGGTCCCGCGCATCCAGGAGGCGGCGGCGCGGACCCCCGAGGTCCACGTCCTGATGAACAACTGCTACGCCAACTACGGGACCACGAACGCCCGCGAGATCGCGGATCTCCTCGCCGCAGCGATCCCCCACGTGGCCACCGAGGGCTGACGGGACCGATGCGTCGACCGCCGCGCCCCGCCGTCCTGCTGGCCGTCCTTCTCTCGGCCTGCACCCTTCCCCCGCTCGAGAGCCCCACCCCCACGTCGGCGCCGTCCACGCCGAGCGCGACGCCGGCGGCGTCCGCCGCACCGACCCCAACGGGCGCCCCCGGAGCGTCTCCGACGCCGGACGTCGCGGCGATCCCCGACTTCACCGGCCGCGACATTGTCACCACCACGTTCGCCGGGCTCCGCGTGCGTGACCTTCCGGGGACCGACACCCGGGTGATCACCGGGCTGCTGTCGGGCGATGCGGAGCTCGACGTGGTCATGGGCCCGATCTTCGAGGACGGGCTGGGGTGGTACCTCGTGACCGATGCGGACCCCGACGAGCCCCAGTTCGAGGAGGGCTGGGTGGCCGCAGGCTTCGAGCCGGATGCGAACCTGCGCTCCACCGGCCGACTCTCCGAAGACTCGCCGGTCGTCGTCTCGTTCGCGCAGACCGGTGACGCCCAGTTCGGGCCGATCGAGGTTCCCGACGAGCGTCACGTCATTCGCTGGGTCGCGCTGGACCCAGAGGGCGTGCGCTGCCAGTTCTCGGTCCTTCTCGCCGCTGGAGCGGGCGAGCCGGTGCCTGCCATCCGCGCGACGGTCGGCGACGCGCTCATCCCCGGCGTGTTGCAGTCGAGCTTCTTCGTGTCGCAGCCCGCCCTGCGCGGTCAGCTCTTCCTGAGCGTCCAGACCGATTGCGCATGGACACTCGCGGTCGTGCGCGAAGAGCTGGAGCCGACGCCGACGCCCTAGCCGCCGGCGAGCGGATCAGTTCAGCTGGCCATTCCCACGTGGGCAGAAGTGTCCCTTGGGATCGAGCGCCTCTCCGCAGAACGGGCAGGCCGGGCGCCCCCCGGCGACCAGCGCCTCCGCGCGCCTGACGAACAAGCGCGCCCGATCGGGCTCAAGCCGCACCCGCAGCAGGTCGGGTCCCTCGTCCGCATCATCCGGTAGCTCGACGTACTCGCCATCCTCCGTCGGGGTCTGCGCCTCGATGACCACGGCGCGCGAGGCCGCGTCCCACACGAGCGCCAGCGCGCCGATCCGAAAGAGCTCGACCACCGGCTCCTCGAGCTCGCCGTCGTCGTCCGCGGCCAGATCGACAGGGATCTCCACCGCGTCGAGCAGGTCGTCCAGCCGCCGCGCAAGCACGGCGACCTGCGCCTTCTCGACGCCGACCGTGACGAGCGCACCGCCCTTCCGCGCCTGGAGGTAGAAGCTGCGTTCTCCGGGCTCGCCGACGGTTCCGGGAACGAACCGGTCGGGAGCGTCAAGGTCGAAGACCCGTCGTGCCATGAGAGCCATCGTACCGGCTTCGACGCGGCGTAGAGTTTCGAGCAGATGAGCGCGGCGGACCGGCCAAGGTTGATGCACCCGCGGCACATGGCGCGCCAGATGGGGCGTCGCCTTCGGGCGCGAGCGGACCGGCCGATGGCCCGCCGCCCCGGAGAACGCGAGCTCCACCTCTCGCCCGGGGCGCGACGCATCGCCGGCTGGGTCGCCGCGGTCGCGCTCGTCGGTGGCATCGCGCTCGGCGTGCGAATCGTCGGTGGCAGCGGCGATGGCAGCCCAGGCGCCGAGGGCTCCCCGTCCGCTCCGGCGGGGGACGTTGCGCCCATCACGTTCGGGACCGCCCTGGATCCCGCGACCGGCCTTGTCGCCACCCCCGCTCGAACGCCACGCTTCGAGGCGAGCGACCCCTTCGTCTATTCGGTGGCCGACGTGCCGCCGCCGTCGACGGTCTACGTCGAGGTCGAGCGCATGGGCGGCGGGCCTGCGGAGATCGTCCAGGAGCAGTCAGTGCAGACGCTTGCACCGACCTCGCCCGCAATCGCGTTCTCGGTGCCGGCGGCCGTCCTGCTCGAGGCGTTCGGGCCGGGCGAGTACCGCATGCGGATCTACCTCGCGGGCGACACGGCTCCGCTGGCGGAGGGAACCTTCGTGCTCGTGGGGAGCGTGCCTGCGTCGTCCGCACCGAGCTGAGGGCGGCGGACACAGGAACGGGATCGGAGGAGGTGCCCCTGCTCCAATCCCGTTCGGCCAGTCGGTGTGCCCATCCGACTCGTCAGCGCTCAGCGTACGATCACAAGACCGCACCTGTCAACACTCAATTGACCGCAAGTGCCTCGCTGGTTAACTCATAGGCGCCGCGGTGATCCCCGGCCTCGGCCCGCATGTCGGCCCAGTCCCGGAGCAGCTCACGGAGCCGATGCGGTACGCGCGCGCTCCGCGCGATCTGGGCGGCCTCGCCGAACCGACGTTCGGCGTCTTCCGCGCGACCAGCGGCTCGCAGGGCTCGTGCGGCAGTGAGCATCGCGTCCATCTGCGCGAGCTCATTCCCGCTGTGCAGGCCGTGCGACGTCGCCTCCTCGGCAAGGCTCAGCGCCCCATCCACATCCCCTCCTGCCAGCGCGATCTGCGCCTCGGTCTCGATGACCGCCGCCAGCCATCGCTCGTCGCCGGCGGCCTCGATCTGCGATCGCGCTTCGCCGGCGAGCTCTCGGGCGCGCCCGAGATTGCCCACGGCCAGGTACGCCAGCGCCAGGTCGTTCTCGATGCGCGCCGAGTCGACGACCGCTCCCGCTGCGCGGAAGAGCGCCATCGACTGGCTCCCGGAGCGAATCGCCGCCTCGAAGTCGCCCACCTCGCGGTAGCCGATCGCCAGGTTCATCAGGAATGCGGCGCGCCGGGAGTCGTCCAGGTCCGCGGCGAGGCTTCTCGCCTCCTCCAGGTACGTGAGTGCGCGGGCGGAGTGGCCGCTCCGGGAGTCCACGGCGGCCATGGCGGTCAGCACGCGCATGTGGAAGTCCGGCTCGACGCGGAGGCCGCCGCGGACCTGGTCGAGCAGGCCGCCCAGGATCCTGCTTGCCTCTGGCTCATTGTCGGACTGGTAGAGGCCGTAGGCGAGCCAATACCGCGCCAACGCCGCGTCCGGCTGTCGCCCGGCCTGCTCGTAGATGCGCGCGGCCTCCGACGCCGCGGCGACGGTCTCCGGGCCATGGTCGAGCCGTGCGAGCGCCTCGGCCATCCCGCGCAGGACGTCGGCGCGAGCCGCCTCGTCCGGCCCCTCGTCGAGGATCGTGCGGTATCCGTCGGCCGCGGCCTGCCAGTCGCCGGATGCGAGGAGCATGTCGACCTCGAGGCGCGTCCACACCGGGTGCGTCTCGTCGATGAAGTGGCTGGCCGGTAGCCCGAGTCGCTCGGAGAGGTAGCGCAGGGCGACCATCGAGGGACGCGCGATCCCGGTCTCCAGCGCGCTGATGTACGCCTTCGTGTAGCGCTCGCCGGCAAGCTGCTGCTGTGTCAGGCTCGCGCGAAGGCGGGCCGCCCGGATGCGTTGGCCGATCTGGCGCCCGAGATCGCGGTCGCGAGCCCTGGCCGGGACCTGTGTCTTCGTGCGCGGCATGGGGGGCAGTCTACATACCCAAGGCAAGCGCTATTTGACTCAGGTCCGCCAAAGGTACCACCGGTGACCCGCTGCAACGGGACCGACGGGTCATTGTCCCGTGGTCCGATCGGGATGAACGTGCTCCGCAGACGGCCGCGCAATCACTGCCAGGCCGCAGCAAGGAGCAGGACCGATGCGCACGAGTCGAATCGTCCGTTTGTTCGTCCTCGCCGGAACGGCGGCGGCGCTGAGCGTTCTCAGCCTCGCCACGACCGTCATGGCGGGCACGGGCGGCGGCAACTTCCCGTCCTAGGGCGGGGTTCCCACGTGCCGGCGTCGCCGGCCCCTTAGCGTCCTCGAGCCCCTAGTGCCCGTGCTGGTAGTAGGGGCTCGTTCCTGCCTGGTGATCGGTGACGTCCTCGATGGCAGTGATCGCGGGCACCGCATTTCGGATAGCCGTCTCGACGCCCTTCCGCAGCGTCACGTCCACGGCCGCACACCCCTGGCAGCCGCCGCCGAGCCGCAGGTAGGCGGTCCCATCCTTCACGTCGACGAGGGTCACCATGCCGCCGTGGCTGCCGACGCCCGGGTTGATCTGGGTGTCGATCACGTCCTGGACCGCCCGCGCGACCGGGTCCTGCCACCCCTCGTTCGGGTTGTCGATGCGCAGCGAGCCGCCCATCACGGCCGGGTCGAGGTCGATGGTCGCGCCGCTGAGATCCGCCGCGCTCTGCGGGTCGACCACGACCGTCAGGCCATCGGTCTCGAGCGCCAGGTCGCCCTCGCCGCGCTCCTGCGGGTCCTCGAGGGCAATCTCATACCGGAAGCGAGGCCCTTCCTTCGCGAGCACCCGGACGCGGAGGACCGCATCGGGAAACTCGTTGAAGGTACGGACGCCATCGATCTTCTCGCGAGCCTCAGGGGTGACCGTCAGGGTCGGTGAGATCATCAGACGGCCATCCTAGCCGATGCGCCCGCGCCGGGCGGTCAGCCCATGCCGGGCAGCTCCTGCTCGTCCTCCAGGACCCCGGCGAAGAGGTCGCCCCGCTCGGCGAGGCGCGCCGCCGCCGTCCGAATGGTCCAGCGATCCGGCCGCAGCTCGGGGTCCTCCAGCTCGTCCCAGGCGATCGGCATGCTCACCGGCGCGCCGGCCGCCGGGCGCGGGCTGTAGGGGGCGACCAGGGTCTTGTTGATGGCGTTCTGGGTGAAGTCGAGCCGCGCCTTTCCGTGCCGCGCGCGCTTCGACCACTCCCAGCTCACGAGGTCGGGCACCGTCGCGCCGACCGCCCGGGAGAGTGACTCGACCCAGTTGCGGGTGTCGTCGAAGGAGTAGCCGCGACGGATCCCGATCCAGACCTGGATCCCGCGCTTCCCCGTCACCTTCGGGTGGCCCCGCACGCCGAGGTGCTCGAGCGCCGCGCGGTACAGGCGCGTGAGGACCAGCACCTCGTCCCACGTCGTGTCGGGCCCCGGATCCACGTCGATGAGCGCGCACGTCGGCACGTCGGGCGCATCGGTCCTGCTCGTCCACGGGTGGAGCTCGATGGCCGCCTCCTGGGCAAGCCACACCAGGGTCGCGCGGCGGTCCACCACCGGGTAGTCCTTGGGACCCTCCTTCACGTGGTGGTATCGCCAGCGCTTGACCCACGGCGGCGTGTGCCTGGGAAGGTCCTTCTGCCAGAACCCGCCCTTCTCGACCCCGTCCGGATACCGGTGCACCGTCGTCCCGCGATCGTGGAGGTACGGGATCATCGTGGCGCCGGACGTGAGGTGATACCGGAGCAGGTCGCGCTTGGTGACCGGCCCCTCTCCCTCGCGACCGGGGAACAGGACCTTGTCCAGGTTCGTGACCCGGACGTCGACGCCATCCACGCTCAGGCTGCCCGTGGCGTCAAGCGCGTCGAGCTGCGTCACGGCCTCAGTGTCGAGCGGCGCGGAAGGCTCGGGGTCGACGGTGGCTGCCCCGCGCTTCGGCCCTGGGCTGGCCTTCACAGGCGCACGCTTCGTCTTGGCGGTCTTGGCGACGCCCTGCGCCTCGGCAGTGGCGGCGGCCGTCTCGGTGGCGCGCTCGCGGCGCACGTCGAGCGGATCGCGATCGATCTCGAGCCCCTTGAAGGCTGCCTGGCGCAGGAGGTTGTCGGCGGTCCATTCCGCGAACTCGACGCGGATCACGATGCGCGGCTCCGCCCAGCGCGCGCCCTTGAGCCGCGGCGCCGGATCCAGTGGAGACTCGGGACGCTCGAGCTCCTCGAGGCGCCTGCGCAGCTCGCGGCGCGTCTTCGTATCGATCCCGCTGCCGACCTGGCCGGCATGGACCCACCGGTCTCCCTCGCGAACCGCGACGATCAGCGAGCCAAGGTCCGTATGCGTCCCCTGCCCCGGCAGCCACCCGACCACGACCACCTCCTGCTCGGCGCGGACCTTGAGCTTGAGCCAGGCCGGCGAGCGCCGTCCCGGCTCGTACGGAGACCGGCGCAGCTTGGCGACGACGCCCTCGAGCTCGCGCTCGCGGGCGGCGGCGTAGAAGGCCTCGCCATCGGCGTCGACGTGGCCGGCGTAGCGGACGAGCGGGTGCGCGCGCAGCCGAGTGCGCAGGACGCGCTTGCGGTCCTCGAGCGGGACCTGGAGGAGTGACTTCCCGTCGAGGTGCAGCAGGTCGAAGACCTGGAAGACGATCGGCGCGGCCTCGCCCTTCCTGCGCCTCGAGCCCGGCTCGCGGCCGCTCCGGATGCCGGTCCGATCCTGGAGCAGGCTGAAACGTGGCCTCCCGTCCTCGTCGAGCGCCACGACCTCGCCGTCCACGATCGCGTCCCGCGCGTCGATCCACGGCGCCGGTCCCGCGAGGTCCGGGAAGTAGCGCCCCGCGTCCTGCCGGTTGCGGGTCCACAGGCGGGCGGTCCCGGCCTTGACGACGGCCTCGACGCGGTAGCCGTCCCATTTGATCTCGAAGAGCCACTCCGGGTTTGAGAAGGGGTTGGTGGCCAGCGTGGCCTTCATCGGGGGGATGAACTCCGGGAGCGCCTCGTCCGTCGCGCCGGCCAGGTCGAGGTCCGCGAGCTCGCTCGGCGCATCGGCCTCGAAGCGCGGGGCCATGCCGGCGACCACCTCGTCGTTCGTGCGTCCGGTCTTCACGCTCGTCGGGAAGTCCGCGGCATCCCAGCCGTCGACGGCGGTCTCGTCGCGCTTCTTGATGAGCAGCCACTGCTCGCGCTCGTCGGAGCCCGGCCGGCGGCCACGACGCGCACCGGTGCGCAGGATCGTGAACCGCCCGCGGAGCTTCCCGCCGTGCAGCACGAACTTCAGCTCCCCCGACTTGAGCGCGGCGGCGGCGTCGGGCGTCTCCGGCTCGGGCTCGAAGATGCCCCAGTCCCAGACGATCACGTCGCCCGCCCCGTAGCCGCTCGGAATGACTCCCTCGAAGTCGAGGTACTCGATCGGGTGGTCCTCGGTCGGCATGGCGAGCCGCTTCTGAGCGGGATCCAGCGTCGGTCCGCGCGGCACGGCCCAGCTCACGAGGACGCCGCCGATCTCGAGTCGGAAGTCCCAGTGGAGGGCGGTCGCACGGTGCCGCTGGACCGTGTAGCGGCCGCTGCGGTCGACGATCTCGGCCGGTGGAGGCTCCGGCGTGCCGCGAAAGTCGCGCTTGCGACGGTACTCCTCGAGGGGCATGCGATCAGCGCCCCAGCTCGAGCTCGTCGAGCGTCGCGACCACGTGCCGTGCGCCGGCCCGCAGCAGCGCCTCGGCGTCGACGGCGGCGCCCGCCAGGACCCCGATGCCCGGCATTCCGGCGGCCACGGCAGCCTCCATGTCCCACGTCGAGTCGCCCACGTACCAGGTCTCCTCCACCTTCGTGCCGAGCTCGCGCGCCGCGAGCAGCAGCAGGTCCGGCGCCGGCTTGGCGTGGTCGACGCAGCTGCCATCGACGATCCGCGGCTCGCCGAGGTCGAGCGCCGCGACGGATCGCGCGACCTGCTTCGCCCGCGACGAGGTGGCGATCGCCCAGGTGATGCCCGCGGCGTCAAGTCGCGACAGTAGGGCGCGGGCCCCCGGCAGCGGGCGGGGGTCGCGGTTGCGCTCGTCGAAGAGCTCGCCGGAGCGCCGATCGAGCTCCTCCACCTCCGCATCGGTCAGGGCTCGCCCGGCGGCGCGGGCGACCTCCCTCGCCAGCCTCCGGCCGTCCATGCCAATCATCGGCTCGAGCTGCTCCCGGGCGACCGGGATCGAGCGCTCGGCGAATGCGGCGGCCCACGCCTCGATCCGGTCGTCCACGGTGTCGACCAGCGTCCCGTCCAGGTCGAAGACAAGCGCGTTCGGAGGAGGTGGCGTCGGCATCGGCCGTACGATACCGGGCACCGATGCCGATGGAGCTCGACGACCTCGACCCGGACCCCATCCGTGAGCTGGCGCGGTGGCTCGAGGACGCCGACGGCGCGGGATTGCCCCTGCCCAACGCCTTCGCTCTCGCCACCGCCGATGCCGAGGGATCGCCATCCGTGCGGTTCGTCCTCCTCCGCGGGCTCGGGGCCGACGGCCTCCGCTATTTCACGAACCGCGCCAGCCGCAAGGGACGGGACGTGGCGGTCAACCCGCGGGCGGCGGCGGCGTTCTGGTGGCCCCAGCTCGACCGGCAGACGCGTGTCGCCGGACGCGTCGAGCCGCTCGGTCAAGCCGATTCGCTCGCCTACTGGCACACCCGGCCACGTGGCAGCCAGCTCTCGGCCGCCGCCTCCGTGCAGGGCGCCGAGATCGGGGCGCGCAGCGACCTGGAGGCGCTCGTCCGGATCCTCGAGGCCCAGCACCCCGACGACGTCCCACTCCCCGAAACGTGGGGCGGCTACCTCCTCGTCCCCGAGCGCGTCGAGTTCTGGACGAGTCAGCCAGACCGGCTCCACGACCGAATCGAGTACGTCCGCGACGGGAGTGACTGGCGCAGGCGCCGGCTGCAACCGTGAGCGGGCGCGCGCGGCCCGGGCCGCGGCCAGCTCGGGCATACTCCGCGGCGTGACAGCGCACGTCGTCGTCGTCGGCTCGATCAACGTCGACATGGTCGTCAACGCCGACCGGCTGCCGGTGCCCGGCGAGACGGTGCTGGGCGGACGCTTCACGCTCCACGATGGTGGAAAGGGGGCGAACCAGGCGGTGGCCGCCTCACGCGCGGGGGCGCGCGTGAGCATCATCGGCGCCGTGGGGACGGACGCGAACGGAACGCGGGCGCTGGCCGCCCTGGAGGCCG
>JBDTWT010000020.1:0-14885 GCA_040006555.1 Chloroflexota bacterium | reverse complement strand
CTCGCCCTGCTCGAGGCGGACGTCAACTTCAAGGTCGTCAAGGACTTCGTCGCGCGCGTGCGTGCGACCGCGGTCGGGACCGACCTCCTCGCCGGCGTCAACCCCGGGCAGCAGATCGTCAAGATCGTGCACGACGAGCTCGTCGCGGTCCTCGGCGGCGAGCGGCACCAGCTGAAGCTCGAGGGCCGCCCGTCGGTCGTCCTGATGGTCGGACTGCAGGGATCGGGAAAGACGACCACCGCCGCGAAGCTCGCGGTCCGCCTCCGCAAGGAGGGCCGGAAGCCGCTCCTCGTCGCGGCCGACGTCTACCGGCCGGCCGCGGTCGACCAGCTCATCCAGCTGGGAGACCAGATCGGCGTGGAGGTGCACAGCCGCTCGGCCGGCACGCCGGCGCTCGAGGTCGCGCGCTCGGGCGTGGAGCTTGCCCGGCAGCGTGGGCTGGACGTCGTGATCGTCGACACCGCCGGCCGGCTCCACGTCGACGAGGCGATGATGGACGAGCTCGTCCGCATCTCCGGCCGGGTGACGCCCTCGGAGACACTGCTCATCGTCGACGCGATGACGGGACAGGAGTCGGTGCGGGTCGCGGAGGCATTCCACAGCCGCCTGCCGGTCACGGGGCTGGTGCTCACCAAGATGGACGGCGACGCCCGTGGCGGCGCGGCGCTCAGCATCCGGGCGGCAACCGGCCTGCCGGTCGCGTTCCTCGGCACGGGGGAGCGGACCGATGGCCTCGAGCCCTTCCATCCGGATCGGCTCGCGCAGCGCATCCTGGGCATGGGGGACATCCGCAGCTTCGTCGAGCGCGTCCAGGAGACCGTGGACCAGGAGGAGGCCGAGCGAGCCGCGGCGCGCCTCGCGGAGAACCGGTTCACGCTCGAGGACTTCCGCTCGCAGCTCACGCAGGTCAAGCGCATGGGACCGATCGGACAGCTGCTCCAGATGGTGCCCGGCGCCGGTCAGATGGCCAGCGCGGCGCAGGAGGCCGTGGACTCCGGGCAGCTCAAGCGCATCGAGGCCATCATCGACTCGATGACGCCCGACGAGCGCCGCCGACCCGACCTGATCAAGGCGAGCCGCAGGCGGCGGATCGCGACGGGGAGCGGGACCTCGCCGGCCGACGTGAATCGGCTCCTCAAGCAATTCGCCGAGATGCAGCGCGTCATGAAGATGCTCCAGGGAGGGAAGATGCCGGGGGCCGGCTCAGGGCTCGGCGCCCTGCTCGGTCGATAGGACCCGATGCACCGGCTCGTCATCGCGCTCACCGCGCTGCTCAGCCTCACGGCCGGTGCCTACCTCGCCGGCTACCTGCTCCTCTTCTCCGGCTCCGCCGATACCGCGGCCGAGCTCGCACCGGCGGACACCGCGATCTTCCTCTCGCTCTCCCTCCAGCCCTCCTCCGGCCAGGATGGCAAGGTCCGGCAGCTCGCGTCGCGGCTTCCCGGATTCGCCGATACGTCGGCCTTCGATGAAAAGATCGACGAGCTCGCGCAGAACCTCCTCTCACAGGTCGGCCTCGACTACCGGCAGCACGTGAAGCCCTGGCTCGGCCCCCAGCTGGCGGTCGTCATGCGCGACTTGACCGCCGGCCCCACCCTGCTCGTGGCCGTGCGGGACCAGGCCGCCGCCGTCGAGTCGCTGCTTACCCTCGAGGCCGACCGCGGTGGCGCGTTCGACGCGGCGAGCCACGGCGGGGTCGAGGTGCGCTCGTCGGACGGGATCGCCTACGCCTTCGTGGGAGACACGCTGGTGGTCGGCTCGGATCCGGCGGCCGTCCAGGCGGTGATCGACGTGAGCGCGGGCGCGGAGTCGCTCGCGGATCGCGCCGAGTTCGGGACGGCCATGGAGCGCCTGGAGGACGATCGCCTCGCGTCGGTCTTCGTCGACCTCGCCGCCGTCCTCGGTGAGCAATCCCGCTATCGCACGGCAGCCGGTGCGCTGGTGGCCGAGCCGGAGGGGCTCGTGCTGCGCGGCCGAGCGGACACCGGCGACGTGGATGGCGGCGCGGCATCCACGGGTGCCCCCCCGGACGAGGCGGCGACGCTCCCCGAATGGATGCCCCCCGACACCCAGGTGGCGGTGTCAGCCTTCGACGCGGGGGAGCTGCTCCTCTCGGCCGAGGCGCTCCTCTCGGAGGTGCCCGCAGCGGAGGGGCTGGCGGGCACCATCGACTCCGCGCGCATCCTCTTCGCCTTCGGCCTCGGGCTCGATCTCAACGACCTGATCCTCGAGCTCATGCGCGGCGAGGGTGGCCTCGCCCTGCAGGGGCTCGACACGGACGCGCCGAGCGGCCAGCTGCTCCTGCGTCCGTCGGACCCCGAGGCCGCCATTGCACTCCTCGACGACCTCGTCGAACGGCTTGAGGGCACGGGAGCGGATGTCGAGCGCGATGAGCGCGACGGCGTCGAGCTCGTCACCGTCGGCCTCGCCGACCTGGGTTCGCTGGCATACGCGGTGACCGACGAGATTGTCATCCTGGGGCTCGGGGCCGACGGCGTTGAGGCTGCCGTCTCCGCTCACGAGACCGGCGAGAACCTCGCGTCGACGGATGAGTACGGGGCGGCCTGGAGCCTCGCGGGAACCCACGGCGGGAACGAGGTCCTGGTCGATCCGGCGGTGCTGCTCGCCCTCCTCGGGTTCGGCGGTGAGCTCCCTTCCGACGCGCGCGATATCCTTGCGCAGCTCGGCGCAGTCGCTATCACGCTGCCCGACCGCGGCGATCACCTGGAATTCCACGCCGTGCTGACCGTCGAGTAGCCGGTCAGCGCGCGATATTCAGCAAGTACCGAAGCAAAAGAGGAACGCATTTGGCAGTCCGAATCAGGCTGACCCGGGTCGGCGCGACGAAGCGTCCCGCGTACCGGGTCATCGCCATCGACCAGCGACGCTCGCGGGACGGCCGCGCGCTCGAGATCCTCGGCTACTACGACCCGCTCACCGAGCCCGCGACCGTACAGCTCCAGAGCGACCGGATCAGCGCGTGGATCGGCAACGGTGCGCAGCCGTCCGACACCGTCGTCCGCCTCATGCGGCAGGCGGAGCGGGAAGCCGCGTCCCCGCCGAGCGAGAAGCCCAAGCGACCCGCCAAGTCCAAGGGGATAGTGGCGTCGAGCCCGAAGGCGGCGACCAGGGCGAAGGCCGCAGCCAAGCCGAAGGCAGCCGCAGCCAAGCCGAAGGCAGCCGCAGCCAAGCCGAGCGCCGAAGACGCCCCTGCGACCGCGGCGTCAGAGGCCGATGCCGGAGCCGACACGACCGCCGCGGCCGAGGCGACCGAGTCGCCGCAGAGCACCGACGCGACCGACACCGCGGCCGACGCGGCCGCTGACTCCGGCGTCGAGCCCGCCGTGGTCGAGGAGGCCGCCGCCGACGAGGCGCCGGCGCCCGCGCCCGACGGCGAGACCAAGGAGCCCGAGGCGTGAAGGACTTCCTCGAGTACGTGGCGCGCTCGCTCGTCGACAAGCCGGACGCCGTATGGGTGGAGGTCGACGACGACGAGGACGAGACCGTCCTCACCCTCGGCGTCGACCAGGAGGACATGGGGCGGGTGATCGGCCGCGACGGTCGCATCGCGAATGCGCTGCGCGACCTGCTTCGTGCAATGGCCGCGAAGGACGGGCGCCGCGTCGAGCTGGAGATCGTCAACGACGCAGAGTGACCGCCGCCTGGCGATCGCACGGGTGCTTGGCCCCAAGGGCCTCAAGGGCGGGATACGCGTCGAGCTGCTGACCGACTTCCCGGAGCGGGTCGCACCGGGCTCGGAGGTGTGGCTCGAGGGCGGACCTGGCCCGCTGCGCATCGGTCGGATGGAGTCGGGAGGCCGTACGACGGTGCTCTACCTCGATGGGATCACCACGCGCGAGGCGGCCGAGCCCCTGACGGACCGCTATCTCGAGGGTCCGGCCCATGCGCTCGGCGAGGGGGCGTTCTACTGGAACGATCTCGTCGGCCTTCGCGTGGAGGAGCAGGGGGGCGAGGTCGTCGGGGAGCTCGTCGAGGTCTTCCGGGCGGGCGGCAACGAGGTCTACCGCGTCGTCGGTCCGTCGGGTGAGCGCCTCGTCCCCGCGCTGCGCAGGGTGGTATTGCGGATCGACCTCGAGGCGGGGCTGATGGTCGTGGCCCCCGACGACGCCGAAGAGGTCGGCTGACCGCGTGAGGATCGACCTCGTCACGATCTTTCCGGAGCTCGTCGGCGTTCCGCTGCGCACCTCGATCATGGGTCGTGCGGCCGAGAGCGGCCTCGTGACCTTCGGCGTGCACGACCTGCGCGAGCACGGGCTCGGACGCCACCGCTCGGTCGACGACTACCCGTACGGGGGGGGAGCGGGCATGGTCATGCGCCCCGAGCCTCTCTTCGCGGCCATCGAGCCGCTGCGCGAGGCGGGGGCCGTCGTGATCCTGTTGGACCCCGCCGGAGAGCGATTGACCGATGCGCTCGCACGGGAGCTCGCCACGCTGCCGCACCTCGCGCTCGTCGCGGGACGATACGAGGGAATCGACGACCGTGTCCGAAGCCTCGTCGACCGCGAGGTCAGCATCGGAGACTACGTGGTCACCGGGGGCGAGCTTCCCGCGCTCGTGCTCATCGACGCGGTCGTGCGGCTGATTCCGGGCGTCATCGCCGAGGACTCGAGTGCCGGCGACTCGTTCGCCTCAGGGCTGCTCGAGTACCCGCAGTACACCCGCCCCGAGGAGTTCCGCGGCCTGGGAGTCCCGCCAGTGCTGCTGTCGGGACATCACGGCGAGGTGGATCGCTGGCGCCGCCGGGAGGCGCTGCGCAGAACGATGGTGCGCCGTCCGGATCTCCTGGACTCCGCGCCGCTCAGCGACGCCGACCGGGCGCTCCTCGACGAGCTCGCCGGCGAACCCCCGACCATCGGCTGACTCGGTGCGGCATCGGGAGCGTGGCGGCGCCGGAAACCCGCTGCTATACTCCGCCGGTCGCGGCCGCCCTCGCGGTCGCGTTCGTGTGCCGCGTCGGATTTCGCACCCCCAATACGCCGCCGGTAACTCGGCGATAACCGAGGTCGTCCCACCATGAACGCCATCAAGGAGCTCGAGCGCGAGCAGCTCCGCACCGACGTGCCCGAGATCGCCCCTGGCGATACGGTCCGCGTCTCGGTGAAGGTGGTCGAAGGCAGCCGCGAGCGGATCCAGGTCTTCGAGGGGACCGTGATGCGCATGCGGGGCGGGGGCCTGAACCGCCAGATCACCGTTCGCCGCATCGCGAGCGGCGTCGGCGTGGAGCGCACCTTCATGGTGCATGCCCCGCGGGTCGAGAAGATCGAGGTGGTCCGTCACGGCGTTGCTCGGCGCGCACAGCTCTACTTCCTGCGAAATCGCGTCGGAAAGGCCGCCACGCTTCGGGAGCGCCGCGCAAACTAGGGCCGTGCTCGCTCCCAGCCCCGCCATCCGTCGTTCCCTTCCGTCCCGCAGGCGCCCCTCCCAGCGGGTTCGCGACGCCCACATGCGCAACGAGCGCGAGCTGCATCTCGCGGGATACCGCCGCGTGGCAGGGATCGACGAAGTCGGCAGGGGCTGCCTCGCGGGCCCGGTCGTCGCGGCCGCCGTCATCCTCCCGGAGCGTCACCGTATCTCGGGCATCCGCGACAGCAAGATGCTGCCGCGAGCACGCCGCGAGGCGCTGTACGCCCAGATCGTCGACCGCGCGGAGGCGATCGGCGTCGGTTGCGTGGAGGTCGAGGTGATCGACCGCATCAACATCTACCAGGCCACCAAGCTCGCCATGCGTCAGGCGCTCGACCGGCTCCCGGACCGGCCGGATCACCTCCTCATCGACGCGCTCAGCCTGCGCGAGGTGGAGCTGCCGCAGCGCCCGATCATCCACGGCGACGCGATCAGCGCCTCGATCGCCGCGGCCAGCATCGTGGCGAAGGTCACGCGCGACCGGATCTGCGACGAGCTCGACCGCCGATACCCCTCATACGGCTTCGCGCGCAACAAGGGCTACGGGACGCGACGCCACCTCGACGCCCTCCTGAGCGACGGACCGTGCGAGTGGCACCGGCGCTCGTTCGCACCGATCCGGATGCTCCTCGCCGGCGAGCAGCTGCCCCTGGACCTCGAGTTCGTGATGCTCGACGAGGAGACGCTCGAACCGATCTGACTCGCGATGACCACCGCTCGCCTCCGCCCAGGAGCGGTCCAATGGCAGATCCCCGACACCGATTCGGACGCCTCGCTGAGGAGACAACCGCCGCGTGGCTGGAAGGGTGCGGCTGGACGGTCCTCGCGCGCCGCTATCGATCAGCCGGTGGCGGTGAGGTTGACTTGGTCATGCTCGACCCGCGACGCGCGCTCGTCGGGATCGAGGTCCGAGCGCGCCATTCGAGGCGGGCCGGATCTCCGGAGGAGACGGTGGATTCGCGGCGCGTACGACGCATCGCCCGCAGCCTCGCGGCGTTCGCCGCCGGTGCCGGACTCTCGCACACCGCGCTCAGGGTCGATCTCGTGGCGGCCGAACCCGTCGAGTCGCGCGCGGATCACCTTCGGCTGCGCCGCCTGCCCGACATCGGCAGCTGACGGCCTCGCTCAGCCTCCGAGCAGGCGGACGAGGGCGTCGACCGCCGCGATGTAGGCGCGGCTCACCGGAAAGACACCGTGGCGGTCGGTCGCTCCCTGGCCCTGGTAGTACGCGGCGAGGACGAGGTCGCGGTTGCCGCCGTAGCGGTTCACGTAATGGGCGAGGAGCCGCACCCCCGCGTGGACGTTGTCCCGCGCGTCGTTGATGTTCACCGTCCGTCCGAGCATCGCCTGGCCGACCCACTGGGCGGTGCCGGGCATGAGCTGCATGACGCCGACAGCTCCGGCGCTGCTCACGACGTCCTGGCGCCAGCCCGACTCCTGCCACGCGACCGCGAGTGCGAGCGCGACCGGCACGCCGGCGGCCGTAGCCTCCTCGGCGATCAGCTGTCGCATGCCGTCGCGCGCCGCGACGACGGCGGCCATCCCGGCCGGCATGGCCGGCGCCGCGGGTGCTGGAGCAGGGGCCGGTGCTGGCGCAGCGACCGGTGCGGCGGCGCCGGGAATGGTGAGCTCTAGGCCGGGGTGGATGCGGCTGGCGTTGCTTATCCCGTTCGCGCTCACGAGGGCGGAGAGCGAGACGCCGTAGAAGCGCGCGATGCTCCACAGGTTGTCGCCGCGCGCGACGGTGTGCACGAGCGCCTGCACCGGCGCGGGTGCGACGGTCGTTGGCGGCGGAGCCGCGGGAGGCGCATTGGGCGGGGCAGCGGGCGCGGGTGGCGGCGCGGGCAGTGCGACCGGTGCGGCAGCGCCGGGGATGGTGAGCCGCAGGCCGGCGTGGATCCGGCTCGCGTTGCCGATGCCGTTGGCGCTCACAAGTGCCGAGAGCGAGACGCCGTAGAAGCGCGCGATGCTCCACAGGTTGTCGCCCCGCGCGACCACGTGCACGAGCGCCTCGGCGGGCGCCGCGACCGGCGGCGGGGGAGTGGCTGGCGCGGGAGCGGTCGGGGACCCCAGCTGCAGCCGCTGGCCGACGAAGATGCGGTTCGGATCCACGAGGCCGTTGATCGAGACCAGCGTCGAGATGGCCACGCCATGTCGCTTCGAGATCGCGCTGAGGGTGTCGCCGGCCTTCACCACGACCTCATCGGCCGCAAGGGCGGATGCGCCGAGGATCGGTGTGGCCGCCAGCACGAGGGCGAGGCAGGCGGCTGGCACGAGGGTGCGAAAGGCGGGCAATGCACGGCTCCTGGCGGGTTGGCTGGCGAAGATGGCCCTTGGCGCAACGGGTGCCCAGGACGCGGGGCGATCCTATGAGCGGATCGGCAGGGGTCAAGGTACGAGCCGCTGGTGGCGCGGGGTACTTGGGTACGAGCGGCGGTACTGGTCGCCCCCTGGGCTGAGCACGCTCAGGAAGGCCGCAATTCTGGTATCATCGAGCTCGCGTCCGCGCTCAGCGCGGGCACATTTTCCCCCATCTCACACGCCCGTCTGATCCTGCTGGTCATCGGTGCCGTCGTCGCGACGGTGGACCGCTGGAGTCGACGCCGGGCGGAGGAACAACCGGAGGTATACACACGTGGCTGCCACGACCATGAAGCAGCTGCTCGAGGCCGGAGTCCACTTCGGGCATCAGACCCGTCGCTGGAACCCGAAGATGCGCGAGTACATCTTCACCGAGCGCAACGGGATCCACATCATCGACCTCGGCCAGACGGTCACGCGCCTCGAGGATGCCCTCGAGTTCGTGCGCGAGACGATTCGCCGGGGCGACAACATCCTCTTCGTCGGCACGAAGAAGCAGGCCCAGGAGTCGATCGCCGAGTCGGCGACGCGATCCGGCCAGCATTACGTCAACAGCCGCTGGCTGGGCGGGATGCTCACGAACTTCACGACGATCAAGCGGCGCATCCAGCGCCTCGACGCCCTCGAGGCACGACGCGACGCCGGCGAGTTCGAGCGCCTCACGAAGAAGGAGGCCTCGAAGCTCACCGAGGAGATCAACAAGCTCAACGGCGTCCTCGGCGGCATCCGCAAGATGCGGCGCCTGCCCGGCGCGGTCTTCATCGTCGATCCGCATCGCGAGGCGATCGCGGTGAGCGAGGCTCGACGCCTCGAGATTCCGATCCTCGCCATGACCGATACGAACTGCGACCCGGACCTCATCGATTGGGTCATCCCGGCCAACGACGACGCCATCCGATCGGTGCGGCTGATCTGCACGCTCGTAGCCGATGCGGCGCTCGGGGCGCAGCAGGAACGGCAGGCGCGGCTGGACGAGGAGTTTGAGCAGGCCGAGGCGATGCCGCCGGTCGACGAGGCCGCTCTCGGCCCCGAGGCCGACTACAGCGCCGCGCTGGCCTCTGGTGAGGCGCTCGTCTTCGAGCCCGAGCCTGAGGACGATGAGGAGGAGGAGCGGCGGGCTCGCGCGCGGCGCGCCGCACACATCGAGGAGGGCGAGCCGGACCACGATCCGGACCGCGAGCACGAGCGCCTCGTCGAAGATCATGTAAAAGAGGTGCGCCCGTAGAGGGCGCAGGAGAAGAAGGAATGACGAACACACTGATGATCAAGCCGGAGGATGTGAAGCAGCTCCGCGAGCGCACGGGCGCCGGCATCATGGATTGCAAGCGCGCGCTCGAGGAGTCGGAGGGCGACTACGAGAAGGCGGCGGCCTGGCTCCGCGAGAAAGGCCTGTCGACCGCGGCGAAGAAGTCCGGACGCGCCGCCCGCGAGGGGATCGTCACGAGCTACATCCATCACGGCTCGCGGCTCGGCGTCCTGCTCGAGCTCAACTGCGAGACCGACTTCGTGGCGCGCACCGAGGACTTCCAGCAGCTGGGCCGCGACCTCGCCATCCAGGTGGCGGGGATGGCCCCGCAGTGGGTCAGCCGGGACGACGTGCCGGCCGACGCGATCGAGGAGCAGAAGCGCCTCTTCACCGTCGACGCGGAGCGTGAGGGCCGACCCGCCGACCGGATCCCGACGATCGTCGAGGGCAAGCTCAACAAGTGGCTCGAGTCGGTCTGCCTGCTCGAGCAGCCCTACCGCGACACGGACCGCAGGATCGGTGACCTCATCACCGAGAAGATCGCGCTGCTCGGCGAGAACATCCGTGTCGCACGGTTCGTGCGCATGGCCGTCGGGGAGACGTCCGGAGCGGACGCCGAGGCCGCCTGACGGTGGCTGAGGCGGCCGCGGGGGGCTCGGCACCAAAGCGTCGGGTGCTCCTGAAGCTGTCCGGCGAGGCGCTCATGGGCGAGGCCGAGTACGGCATCGACCCCGAAGTGGTCCGGAACATCGCGGCGCAGGTCGCCGACGCGAAGGACGACCAGACGGAGATCGCGATCGTGGTGGGCGGCGGAAACATCTTCCGCGGCCTCGCCGCCAGCGCGAAGGGCATGGATCGCTCCACCGGCGACTACATGGGCATGCTGGCGACGGTGATGAACGGCCTCGCCATCCAGGACGCGCTTGAGCAGGCGGGCTGCCCGACGAGGGTGATGAGCGCGATCGCCATGAACGAGATCGCCGAGCCGTACATCCGACGTCGAGCCGAGCGGCACCTTGAGAAGGGCCGCGTGGTGGTCATGGTCGCGGGAACCGGCAATCCGTACTTCACGACCGATACGGCCGCCACGCTGCGCGCGGTCGAGATCCACGCGCAGGTCATCCTCAAGGCCACGCGGGTGGACGGGGTGTACGATGCCGACCCCGAGAAGCACCCAGAGGCCCAGCGCTACAGCACGATCGGCTACACCGAGCTGCTGAGCAACCGCCTCCAGGCGCTCGACGCGACCGCCGTGAGCCTCGCGATGGACAATGAGATGCCGATCGTCGTCTTCGACATGACCGTCCCCGGCAACATCGCGCGCGCCGTCCGTGGCGAGCGCATCGGCACCCTGATCTCAGGAGAGGTGAGTCACTGATGCACGAGGCCATCGCGGCAGCCGATCCGAAGATGCAGCGCGCCATCGAGGCGATGGAGCGCGACTTCGCCGGCATCCGGACCGGCCGAGCGTCGACGGCTCTCGTCGAGCGCATCACGGTCGAGTACTACGGCACCCAGACGCCCCTCAACCAGGTCGCCGGCATCAGCACGCCCGACGCGCACCTCATCGTCATCCAGCCATGGGACCGATCGGTCCTGTCGGCGATCGAGAAGGCGATCACGAAGAGCGACATCGGCCTCACCCCCAACGTGGACGGCACGGTGGTGCGCCTGAACGTGCCGCCGCTCACCGAGGAGCGACGCCACGAGTTCGTGAAGCAGATTCGCCGACGCGCCGAGGCGGCACGGGTCGAGGTCCGCAACCATCGCCGCGAGGCGGCAGACGCCCTGAAGAAGGCGCTGCGCGACGGCGACCTGTCAGAGGACGAGGAGCGCCGCGAGCTCGAGGCCTTGCAGCGCGTGACGGACCGGCAGATCGAGGGCATCGACGCTCGCGTCGAGCGCAAGGAAGCCGAGATCCTGGAGGTCTGAGCCGGTGCCGGACGAAGTCCGACCCCGCCACGTCGCGATCATCGCCGACGGCAACCGTCGATGGGCGCGAGACCGCGGCCTGCCCGTTCTGGCGGGCCACGTCCAGGGCATCGAGGCCATCCGTCCCATCGTCCGGCGCGCACGCGACCGCGGCGTCGAGACGCTGAGCGTGTACACCTTCAGCACCGAGAACTGGGCTCGCCCAAACGACGAGGTCACCGGGCTCTTCGGGCTCATCGACGGGGCGGTGCGGCAGTACACCGACGAGCTGATCGAGGAGGGCGTCCGCGTCCACGTGATCGGCCGCCTGCACGAGGCGCCGGCGGACGTGCAGCGCTCGATTCGAACGGCGGAGGACCGAACCAGGCATGGGACGCGCCTGACGCTCAACATCTGCTTCAACTACTCCGGGCGCGCGGAGATCGTGGATGCCACGCGGGCACTGGTCGCGGCGGGCGCCGATCCGAACGCGATCGACGAGGCGCACTTCGGGGAGCATCTCTACACGGCGGGGCAGCCCGACGTCGACCTCCTTATCCGCACGGGAGGTGACCAGCGGACGAGCAACTTCCTCCTGTGGCAGGCGGCCTACGCCGAGCTGGTCTTCTCCGACAAGTTCTGGCCCGATTTCGACGAGGGGGACTTCGACGCCGCGCTCGCCGAGTTCGTCCGCCGCGACCGCCGGTTCGGGAGCTGAGCCGATGCTTCGCACGCGAGTCGTCACCGCAGCCGTGCTCGCGCCGCTCACAGTGGCCGTCGTCATCCTCGGTGAGCCGTGGTTCTCGCTGTTCATCGGCGTCGTGGCCTTCCTCGCGCTCGTCGAGCGCGTCGCGCTGCTGGACGCGGCCGGCTACGAGCCGCCGCAGGTGCTCACGATCCTCGCGGGGCTCGCGCTCACCGGGGCCGGCCTCGCCGTCACCAACGATGAGAGCGTCGGCGGCGCGCTCGCCGCGCTCCTCGACGCGCTCGATCCGCCCGGCCTGGTGACGGCGACGCTCGTCGCCTCGGTCCTCGTGCTCGCCGCCGGCGGCTTCACGCGCTCCGAGCCGAGGGCCGGCTTCGCCACGTGGGCGATGAGCTCATTCGGCGTCGTCTACGTCGGCGTGCTCCTCCCGACGGTGTCCATCGTCGTGCACCTCGCCCCACCCGGCGGGTCCGCGACGACGGCCGTCGGCCCGTTCGGCCTGCCGTCCGGGGTTGCGTGGGCGGCGCTGCTGCTCCTCGTGGTCTGGGGCTACGACACCGGCGCGTACCTGACAGGGCGATGGCTCGGCCGACGCCACCTCGTGGATCACATCAGCCCGTCCAAGACGGTCGAGGGCCTCGCCGGTGGGCTCGTGGTGGCGACGATCGGCGCAGGGGTCGGATGCGCCCTCATCGGCCTCGATCCCTGGCATCCGCTCCTCATCGGGCCGGTCGTCGGCCTCGCCGCGCAGACGGGCGACCTCGCCGAGTCCCTCCTCAAGCGATCGGCCGGGCGCAAGGAGTCGGGATTCGTGGTCCCCGGACACGGCGGTGTGCTCGATCGGATCGACTCGTTCCTCTTCGCTGCGCCGGTGCTCGCCGGCTACGCGCTGCTCGTGGCCGGGCGCGTTGCCTGACGCCGGCGGTCCCGTGACCGGCGTGGCGATTCTCGGCTCGACCGGGTCCATCGGCCGCCAGGCGCTTGAGGTCATCGACGCTCTCCCCCGACGGTTCGAGGTGCGTGCCCTCGCCGCGGGTCATGCGACAGGCGAGCTCCAGGCACAGGTGGCGCGGTACCCGTCTGCCCGGGCGTGGAGCCCCGACGATCGTGGGAGCGACGGTGGCCTCGAGGAGCTCGCCACGCTCGAGGGAGTGGACCTGGTCGTCGTCGCCACGACCGGCATGGCGGCCCTGCCGGCGGTGCTCGCCGCGCTCGGCGCCGGCCGACACGTGGCCCTCGCGAACAAGGAGACGCTCGTGACCGGCGGCCACCTGGTGACGGCCGCGCTGGACCGGCTCGACGGCGATCGGCTCGGCTGGCTCCGGCCGGTTGACAGCGAGCACTCGGCGATCTGGCAGTGCCTCGTCGGCGAGCGGATCGAGGAGGTGGCCCGCCTGGTGCTCACCGCCAGCGGTGGCCCGTTCCGCGGCCGAGCGGCGGCCGACATCGCCTCCGCGACGCCGGAAGCGGCGCTCGCCCACCCGACGTGGCGCATGGGTCCGAAGGTGACGATCGACTCCGCCACGCTCGTGAACAAGGCGTTCGAGGTCATCGAGGCCAAATGGCTGTACGGCCTGCCGTACCCTAGAATCGAGGCAGTGATCCATCCCCAGAGCGTCGTGCACTCGCTCGTCGAGTTCGTCGACGGCTCGTACAAGGCGCAGCTCGGCGTCCCCGACATGCGCCTCCCGATCCAGTACGCGTTGACATACCCGACCAGGTTGCCGTCGGTCGCCCGACGCGCGGCACCGGATTCGTGGGGCGCGCTCGAGTTCGAGCCGCTGCACGCCGGAGCCTACCCCGCGTACGACATCGTGCGGGCCGCGGCGGAGGCCGGCGGCAACCGGGGCACGATCCTCAACGCCGCCGATGAGGTCGCCGTGGCCGCCTTCCTCCAGGAGCGCATCGGGCTCCCCGGCGTCGCCGAGGCCATCGGCACCGCGGTCGAACGGTGGGGGAGCGACGTCGAGCCGGACATCGCTGAGATCGCCCGCCTCGACGCGGAGGTCCGCGCCGCGCTGATCGCCGAGCTCGGGGTCGTGAGCGCGGCCTGATGGAGGTCATTGGCACCGTCGCCGCCTTCATCGGCATCCTCGTGGTGCTGGTGCTGGTGCATGAACTCGGGCACTTCCTCGTCGCGAAGCGGGCGGGCATCACCGTCGAGGAGTTCGGGATCGGGTTCCCGCCCCGCATCGGCTCCGTCACCTGGCGCGGGACGCGCTACAGCCTGAACTGGATCCCGCTCGGCGGGTTCGTCCGCATGCTCGGCGAGGATGGCAACGTCGAGCTCCGCCGCCTGCGAGAGCAGGGCCTGACCGATGCGGAGATCGATCGAGCCATGGAGGGCGCGTTCAACCGACGCCCGATCTGGGTGCGCGTCGCCGTCCTGCTGGCCGGAGTGGCGATGAACTTCCTGCTTGCCGCAGCGCTCTTCGGGTTCGCCTTCAGCATGCCGAGGCTCGTGGCGCACGGCCCGCTGACGGTCACCGCGGTCCAGGCCGACAGTCCGGCCGAGGGGCGCCTGCGAGTGGAGGACGTGATCGTCGGAGCCGACGGCCAGACCTTCGAGCTCTCACGCGAGCTCACCGAGTACATCGCGGAGCGCGGCGGGACGACCGTCACCCTAAACGTCGAGCGGGACGGGGAACCGGTCGAGGTGCGCGTCATCCCGCGAACCGTGACGCTCGAGGACCGGGAGCGGGGGATCGGCCCGGTCGGCTTCTCCTACGACCCCGCGCGCCTGGCCGAGGAGCCGCCGCTGGCCAAGGGGCCGATCGACGCCGCCTGGCGCGGCACGACCGCCGCGGCCACGCTCGCGGTCCAGATCCCCGGAGGCCTGGCGGATGCCGTCGGCGGCCTCCTCGGGCTCAACCCCGATGCCGGCGACGCTCGAGGCCCGATCGGCATCGCGCAGGAGACGGGACGCATCCTCGAGGCACCCCTGGTGAGCCAGCTGCTCTTCGTCGGGCTCCTGTCGGTGAACCTCGCGGTCCTGAACGTGCTGCCGTTCCCGCCGCTCGACGGCGGGCGCATCGCCGTCGTCCTGTTGGAGGCCACGCGCCGGCGGAAGCTCCCCGCCGAGCGGGAGGCGCTCATCTACCTCGCGGGATTCGCCGTGCTCATCGCGCTCGTGATCCTCATCAGTATCCAGGACATCCAGCGCCTGATCACCGGCGGCTAGGTGTGATGACCGAGGACGTTGTTGACAGCCGCGTGGGGCACGAGTCCTCCGATCGC
>JBDTWT010000019.1:0-15168 GCA_040006555.1 Chloroflexota bacterium | reverse complement strand
GGTCAGGCGGCTGTTCACCGAGTCTCGCCCGAATCCGCAAATCGGGCGGCTGGTGGACATTGCCCATGAGCTCGGCTTGGAGATCAAGCTGACGAGGCGCCGACGGACTCGGGCACGCTCGGGCCTCGCGGCTGCCGGCTGACTACGCCTCGATGCTGCGAGGCGAGCGGCTCAGGTACTCATCGCGCAGGCGACGCACCCGGCGGTAGTCCGCGGACGAAAAGGCCGATTCGTTCGGCTTGTCCATGCCCGTGATGATCACGAGGCTGGGTCCGGGAAGTCCAGGCGCCTCCCGCTCCAAGACGCAGAACACCCGGTAGAGCCGCTTGCGCGGCCCCCGCGTCCTCGCTTCGTAGATGCCGGCCATGTCGCCGCGCATCGCCTGCCACTGCCCGCCGCCGGCGAACTTCATCGGCGGCGCGTCAGCCACCGCCTTTACGATCGCGACGAGGTCGGCACGTACGCCGACAGGGCAGGAGTCGAGGAACGTGGCACCCGGTACGGTGCGGCCCGATCGTCGTCCCTATGGCGCTGGAAGAACACGATCGCCCACGGCTGATGCGCAGCTCGCGCAGCATCTCGCTCGCCTGACTTCCGGTGGCGACGTCGCTCGGGCATGGGTCAGGCGCGCATCTTCGGTGCATTGGGCCTGCTTCGCCCCGTCATCGTTCGAGCGCCGATTGGTGTTCGGTAGTACGCCCCGAGACGCTTCGATAACGACGTGGCAAGGCCGACATAGACGATCGTTTCGTCCGCCAGCCAAAAGCCCTCGATGCGACGCGTCAGCTCCTCCGCCGTTGGACGGACTCCATCGAGCGTGAGTTCTGGGCGCACCTCGAGCCATTCGTCAATGACGTCGCCGGCTATCGACGCACGCGACAGGGTTCCGTCGATCACATCAAGTGACTGCGTCAGCGCCACTGCGTAGACACCAGGGGCCGACGTCGAGGGTCGTGTCCCCCACCGCACGACTCCTTCACGGGTAAGGCCGGCGGCGGCAAACGCCTCGGAAACCGAGGTTGGCATCGGCCAATCGTAGACGAGCCCGCCCTGTGCTCGAAGAGAGCAGATAACTCGGCCCATTTCGGTGGCTCGCCCACGTTTGGGAGCACACCGTACCGATGGGAGTGCTCCGAAGTCAGCTGCTCTATCCACTGAGCTACGGGCGCCGCGCGTCCGTTGCCAATCGTAGCCGACCCTCGAAGGCGCGACGTCGCCGCGGACGCCGGCGCCAGGCCGCACGCAGCCCGGGTCTATCTTCGTGAGCGTGCTCCAGGATCTGTGCCCCCGCTGCGGCTCCGAGGTGTCCGACCCCACGCGCGCCTGTCCGGCGTGCGGGTTCGACCCGGCCTCCCCGGCACCGGCGGATCGGCCGCCCGGCCCCGGGATTCTCCTGGGACCGACCGCGCTCGCGCTTCTGGCGCTGGGGACAGTCGCGATGCTGATCGCGGCGTTCGTCGCGGGCGTGCAGCTCCAGTCGGCCGCGGACGGGGACGCCGTCGCGTCGCCTACCTCAACCCAGCCCACGGCGCTGAGCCTGCCCGTCCGCGGTCGCATCCTCTTCGCAGAGCGTCTCGAAGACGCCCTCGAGCTGGAGTCGTACAAGGACCAGTTCACCCGCGACGACACCATCGCCTGGCGCGCGGAGTTCGTGGAGCCACCACGCACCGGCGAGCTGACGCTCGTGATCACGTGGGTCTCCCCACGCGAGCGAATGCAGCTGACGGAGACTGCCGTCGCGGTGGCGGACTCCCAGCTGCGGGTGATCGGCCGCGAGGAGGTGCCGCTCGCGGATCTCGTTCCGACCGCCGGCGTGTACGAGGTCGCCTACTACGACGGCGACGCGACGCTCACAGTCGGCGTCTTCGAGCTCCTTCCGCCGGCCCCGTAGCTCGCCGGCGTCAGCGGCCCGCGTTCCTCATGGACGCGGTGAGCGCCTCGTCGAGGGGGTCGAACAGCGCGCACTGCGCGGTGTGGTCCCCCGCGCTCCAGCCGGCCGGGCTCGGGATCACCGGGAAGATGTCGAGCTCGGACTCCAGGTAGGGCATTCCCACGTAGGCGTCGAAGGCCGGGATGCACTCCGCCTCGAGGTATGCGTCGATGACGCTGTCGGCGGGGAAGTCGCCGTCGGGCAGATTGCCGACGAAGAACATCTCGAACTCGTGCGGCTCGGTGCATGGCTTCGCCTCCACGTCGGTGATCTCCTCCTCGGCGGAGTCCTTGAGGTCGAAGCAGTCGCCGGTCCGGACGTCGGTGATTTCCATGTCGGCGGCACCCACGATCTGGCCGCCCTCGTCGCGGCGCGCCGCAAACAGGATGCCGGCACCGACGACGGCGATGACGATCGGGATCCAGGCGAACCGCAGGAGGCCCGACCAACCGGAGCCGCCGGACCTGGCGGGGACCGCCGCGGGAACCGCCGCGGGAACCGCCGCCTCTCCCGCGGGCACCTCGGAGCCACGCGCCAGGCCGCAGTTCGTGCATGCGCCGACGTTGCCGTCATTCGAGTTGAAGCAGCGCCGGCAGACCCAACGCTCGTTCATCGCATTGCTCCGATGCGGCTGATGACGCGCAGCGTAGCGATCCCGCGAAAGATCCGAGTCACCACAGTGCGAGCCCCGTCTCCTCGTCGTGCTGGCGGATCAGCGCAACGCCGGCGAGCTCACGGATCATCACCTCCGCGGCGAAGACCTCGATGCCCGGCAGCAGGTGGCCGCCGATCGTCTGGCCATCGGCGTCCGAGAAGGTCGCGTGCGCGTGAAGGAACGGCCTGCCGTCGCGCAGGCTGACGTTGGCGACGAATCCGGTGATCTCGTGGTGGCTCTCCGACTCGAGCTCGCGGTAGCGCCGAGCGTCCTGCTCGTAGTAGGCGTAGCGAGCGCGTCGAACGGCGCCGATCGCCGTCACCTGCGCCGCGGTGATCCCCTGCTCGGCGCAGTACCGCTCGATCTCCTCGACGAGGTCGCTGCCGGTCTCGAGGCGGCCGACGAAGGCCCGAGCGGACGTGACTGGCCAGAACCGGGTGGGCATCACCCCTCCTACTCGAAGTGCTTCAGGCTTTCGACGATCGGGAGTGACGCGGCGACACGGGCGGGGTAGAGGCCGGCGAGCGCCGCGATGCCGGTCCCGGTCAGGACCACCGCCACGAGGAGCGGCCACGGGAGGCGCAGGCCGGCACCAAGGTCCGCGGAGGCGCCACCGTTGACGAGGGCGAAGGCCACGCCGATGCCGACGACGAGGGCGAGCACTCCGGCCATCGCCCCCATCATTGCCGCCTCGGCGACGACCATGGCCTGCACCTGCCCGACGGTCATGCCATGTGAGCGCAGGATGGCGATCTCGCGGACGCGCTCGCTGACGCCGATGCCGAGGGTGTTCACGATCCCCAGCGCGGCGATGACGACGGCGATGAGCGCCAGGACGTCGAAGAGGCCCACGAGGCGGTCGAGCGACCGGGAGAGCTCGCCTGCGAGCTCTCCCGCCGTGAGCGGCTGCCCGGCAAGCTGGAGCGCGGTGTCGCGGACGGCACCCGCGAAGGCCGATGCCGGGATTTCGGGCTGCGGCACCATGATCCACAGCGCCGAGGTGGTCGCACCGAAGAGGTCGCGCGCGTCGGCGCTGCTGATGAGCACGGCGCCCTCGGGGGTGCGGGCCGGAAGCGTGTACTCCACGATCCCCGCCACCACGAAGTCCGCGGCGGGCCCTCCGGGCTCCGCGAGCGTGATCACGTCGCCCACGTCGATCTCCGCGCGGCGGGCCAGGGCGGAGGGAACCAGTGCTGCGCCGCCACCGCGCAGCGCGTCGAACGCGGTGTCACGGCCCGCGCCAGTGACGATGAGCGCGTCGTGGTCCTGGAAGAGATTGGGGTCGATGCCCGCGAGCGCCGTCTCCTCCTGGGCGTCCGGCGTCACCCGGACGACCGGCACCTCGAGCACCGGGCTGGCCGAGAGAAGGCCCGGGGTGGCCTCGAACGTCGAGCGAAAGGCCTCCACGTCGAGGGCGACGCTGCTGCGGATCGCGTGGCCGCCGGGCAGGATGGAGCTGACCCAGCGCTCGGTGCCGGCCCGGGCGCTCTCGGCCACGGTCCCGAGAGCCACCACCGCCGCCAGGGCGATCATCATCGCCCCGACCGTCAGGCCGGTCCTGGCCGACTCCCGCGACAGGTCGGCGCGGCCGAGCAGGCCCTGGGCGCCGAAGAACCACTCGAACGGGCGGCCGACGACACGGCTCAGCGGCTCCACGAGGTATGCGGCCGCCACGGCACCGCCCACCAGCAGGCCGAGCGAGAGCACGAGTGGCAGCACCGCCGCGCCCGAGCCGGTCGCCGGGATCAGGACGACCCCGAGCACCACGACCGCAAGCTCGACCACGACGAGCCAGCGGATGCGTGCACCAAGGCCGCGCGTCCGCTGCATCGAGGGCCGAAGCGCGTCGACCGGGGAGAGCCACGCTGCCCGCAGTGCCGGGGCCACGGCGCCGGCGAGCGTCACCAGGAGCCCGAGCCCGAAGGCCGCGGCGAGCGGGAGGATCGGCAGCGGGAGCCCGGCCACGAGGACGGCTCGTGTCGACGACAGGAAGGCGATCATCCCGACGGCGAGCAGGATGCCGGCGACCAGCCCCACGGCGCTGCCCAGGACGCCGAGCGCCATGGCCTGCCGAAGGACGATCGCGAGCACCTGGCGCGAGGTCGTCCCGGCGGCGCGCAGCAGCCCGAGCTCGCGCGTGCGCTCGCCGACGGTCATCGCCAGCGTGTTCCCCACGAGGAAGGCCCCAACGACGAGCGCCACCAGCCCCAGGACAAAGGCGATCCCCGTGAAGTTCGCCTGTGCGGCCGCCAGGCGAGAGACCGCGTCGGCGGCCGTCTCGAGGAGGTACGGCTCCGGAATGGCAGCCCGCACGCGGTCCAGGGCGGCCCGCGGCGCTTCGTCGTCAAGGTCGAGGTCGAGGTAGCGTATCGGCGCCGGCACCTCGAAGGACTCGTCGAGCGTCGTCCGCGAGACGACGAGCACCTCGCCGCGCTCGAGGGCCGCGAAGCCCGTGTCCGCCATGAGCCCGATGATCCGCAGTGGCGGGAGTCCCGGGCGGCTGCCGTCCAGGTAGATCTGGTCCCCCAGTCCGAGCCCATTGGCCGATGCCCAGGTGGCCGAGACGAGCGCATCCGTGGGGCTGTCGGGCGAGAGGGGCACGCCGGAGACAAGCCGCGTCGGCCGTATCTCCGCGTCGACGCTCGGATCGACGCCGATCGTCAGCAGGGTGAAGACCCGCTCTCCGACGCCTGGGGCGGTGTAGGCGGTCAGCCGGCGCTCGGCGACCGGCGCGGCGGTGACGACGCCCGGCACCGAGCGCAGGGCCTGCACCGCCCGCGGGGTGAATCCGGCCTCGGCGAACGCCCGGAGCCGCACGTCGGCGCTGCCGAGCAGGTCGGCCGTCGCGCTTCGCAGCGCCTGTTCGGACGCCGAGCTCGTGACCATCGTGGCCGCCACGACGGCCACGCCGAGCGCCACGCCGGCGATTGAGAGCGCCGTGCGCAGCGGACGGGCAAGCAGGCCGCGCCATGCGAGCGCCCCGAGACGCATCGCGCTAGAGGCCGAGCTCGGCGAGACGGCCGATCAGCGGTCCGGCCTCGTGGTGCGCCCGCCGGCCACTGTCGATCTCGTCCCGGATCTCGCCGTCGCGCACCACCAGGACCCGATCCGCGTACGCTGCGGCGGAGGCGTCGTGGGTCACGAGCACGATCGTCTGGCCCAACCGGTCCGCGGAGTCCCAGAGCAGGTCGAGGATCTCGGTGCCGGTCGTGTAGTCGAGGTTTCCCGTCGGCTCATCGGCCAGGAGGATGGCGGGGGAGGTCGCAAGCGCCCGGGCGAGGGCGACCCGCTGCTGCTCGCCGGCGGAGAGCTGGTCGGGCCGGTGATTCGCCTTGTCCGCCAGGCCGACCATCGTGAGGAGCTCGTCGACTCGCGGTCGGTGGCGGGTGATGGCGTCGCCCGCGATCAGGAACGGGAGGGCGACGTTCTCGGCGACGGTCAGGAGCGGGATGAGATTGAAGAACTGGAAGACGAAGCCGGTCTTGTCGCGCCGTGTGAGCGTCCGCCGTTCCTCGTCCAGCGCCGAGATGCTGACGCCGTCGATGACGACCTCGCCGCTGGTGGGCAGGTCGAGGCCGCCCAGGAGGTGCAGGAGGGTCGACTTGCCCGAGCCCGATGCACCCATGATGGCGACGAACTCGCCGGGCGCCACCGCGAGCGAGACGCCGCGGAGGGCTTCGACCTCTCCCTCCCCCACTGCGTAGCGCTTGACGAGCTCGCGCGCCTCGAGGATCGGCGTCATTCGCCGCAGTCTACCGGTCGGTGACTCGCCACCGAACGCCAGATGAGCGTCAGCCGGAGATCAGGCCGAAGAACGTTCCGAAGACGTCGCCGAAGAGTCCGGCGTCCTGGGTCTCCGCCGCGGCGACCTCCACGCCGCGGTCGGTCTGCGGCGATGGCGCGCTGGCGATCGCCTCGGCCGCAAGCGCGCGCGCGGCGGCCACGACGAGCGAGGCGAAGCTGCGCGCCGGCCGGATGCGCTCGGCTGACCCGTCAATCGCGGACGACGAGGGACGGACGGGGGCGTCAACGGCGACCTCGAAGGCGGTCGGCTCAGCCGGTGCGACCGGAGCGGCGGCACCTGCGGCGGGGGCGGGCCGTGAGGCTGGCGCGCCCGGGGCCGGGGCCGGTCCTGCCGGCGCAGGAGCAGCAGGGGCCGGCGCGGGAGCTGCGCCTGCGGCCTGCATGAAGAGCTGGGTGTACATCCGCGTGTTCTGGACGTACCCCTGGTAGGCGTAGTTGTCCGCCGCCGCGGCACCCACGCCTCCATGCGTCCAGGAGGCGTTGAGCACGTTCGCGCGGTGGCCGGACGAGTTCATGAACTGGTTGTGCACCGCCACGGGCGAATCTCCGTCCGCGAGGCCGGAGTTCCACCCGATGTTCTCACCGCCCCACACGTAGTTGAGGCCGTTCTGGTCGTAGTAGGCGTAGACCTGGCAGCCGCATCCGGGAATCGTGTGGCTGAAGTAGTCCTGGTTGAGCATGTCCTGGCTGCGCCATCGGGCCAGGCCGACGAGCGTCGCATGCTGTTGAAGGGGAGCCATCCCGTTGTTCACCCGGGCTCCGTTTATCAGCTGCCACAGGGTGCCCTCCGCGGCGCCCTGGTTCCAGCCGGTGACGGCCGATGGCGTCCAGGTGAGAAGGCCGGCGGCGACGAGGGCACTGGCGCCGAAGAGCACCGTGCGGGCGAAGACGCGTCCCGGCTTCCGGGCAGCAGACACAGACATCCGTTGAATCCCCTTGTGGACTGTGCGGCCCAGCGCAGTGCTGGGCGGCTAGGTCCACCCTATGGGGCCCTGGGGGAGTGGTCTGTAGGTGAACGGTCCGGGAAAAAGCGGGACCGTCACGCGGCCGGGTACGGCCTCAGGCCCGGACCATCGGGGTAGATTCGAGGCGGAACGGTGCGCCCGCGCACCGGTCCGGGAGCCGGATCAAGGCCTGGGGGCTTCCCCCGCCGATCGGTCGTGCCCGCTGGAGGTTTCCTCCGTGGCGGCCGCTGCCTCCGTCTCCTCGACGCGCTCGGCCGCGATGGCGACGACCTCCTCGGGGGTCGCCTCGGGCGCCTCTCGGCGCACCTCGTCGAGGACCTCCTCCTTGTCGTGGTGCGGCGTCTCCTCGATCGTGCGCAGGTTGACCACGTAGTTGAAGAAGACGTTCGCGACCGCGAGCACCGGGATGCCGAAGAGCGCGCCCCATACCCCTGCCACCTGGGCGCCGACGACGAGGCCGACGAGGACGAGCAGCGGGTGCATGCCGAGGGCCTCGCGCATGAGGCGCGGCTGCGTGTAGTTCACGAGCACGGTCTGGACGACGAACAGCACCGGCGCCACCACGATCAGCCACTCGGGCCGGAAGATCGCGGTGGCGACGATGGGCGGGATGAGCGCGAGCGGCGGCCCGAAGAACGGGATCAGCATGGCGAGCGCCGACGCTGCGCCGATGAGGAATCCGTACGGCAGCCCGACAACGAAGATGACGGCCACGGTCAGCACGGTCTGGATGCCCGCGAGGATGACCTGGGCACGGAGGAAGCCGCCGAACGCGCGAGAGATCGTGCGCTCGACGATGTCGACCTCGTCGGAGTAGCGGGCCGGGATCACCCGCTTCAGCTTCGAGATGATCCTCGCGGAGTCCGACAGCATGTAGAGGCTGAGGATGATCACCAGCAAGAGCGAGCCGAAGATCGCGATCGTCAGCTGCGGCACGTCGCCGAGCGCGGAGGTGGCAATTCGGGTCGCGGCCGCCTCGCCGTCGCGATAGAGCTCGACGAAGCTGAGCTCGAAGCTGCCCGACGCCACGGCGTCCTCCCAGCCGCGCAGGGTCTCCTCGATGCGCTCGCGGGTCTCCGGGTAGTTCTGGGTGAGATCGGCCATTGAGTCCGTGATGGAGGAGAAGGCGTAGAACAGCACGAACGCGGAGCCGAACAGCGTCGCGGCATACACCAGGGCGATCGCCACGGCGCGCGAGAAGCCCCACCGCTCGGTCAGCCACGTGACGACCGGCGAGAGCACGAACGCGAGCAGCCACGCCATGAACAGGATCAGGACGATCTGCGCGAATCCGCCGAGGATCTCGGCCAGCAGGCGGATCAGGAGCAGGGCGACGTACACGGTCGCCAGCACCACGAGCGCGTAGCGCCACCAGCGCTCGCGTCGCGTGCGCGCCACCTCCGGATCGGGACTGTTGTCGATCACGTGGGCTCCTTGTGCCGCGGCGCATCATTGCAGGGGCTGCGCCAGCTCGCCGACCGAGCGTGCGTTGCGGCGGCACCGGCCTTGCGTGGGAGGGCATCGTGGACGAACGAGACGAGGGCGCCGATCTCGAGGAGCTCGGGCCCGAGCAGGGCGGCGGGCCGCCGGCCGGGATGCCGTGGACGCTCTACGTGCGGGACGAGGACTGGGCGGCCGACCTCGAGCACGCGGCTCCGCTGCCTCGCGTAGGCGAGCGCATCGAGTACATCGGCGCGGATGGCGCGCGTCGCCTCTTTCGTGTGGAGGAGGTCGTGCACACGCTCCAGGCCTCGGCCGCACATCGGCCCCGGGTGCGCGACGAGACGCGGGGGCCAAACACGCTCGTCAACGACCGGGACGTCCCGGAGCCGCCTCGCGAGCTGCGCGCAGGGCTGCCCCGCGTCGTCGTCAGCGCCGAGAGCTGACCCGACGTGAGTGGGGTGGCCTACGGGTCTCGAACCCGTAACCTTCGGAGCCACAATCCGATGCTCTGCCTATTGAGCTAAGGCCACCACGGGCGCGCGCCGTCGAACGTCGCGGGCTCCGGTATGGTCCCCGATCGGGTCCCCGCCTGCAACCAGATCGCGCCGGGCGGGCGGCTAGGCCTCGTCCTCCTCGGCGAAGACGACCTCGCGCTTCTTCCTGATCGCCGGCAGCACCGCGACGACGAGCGCGAGCGCCGCGACGATCAACAGGGCGAGCGAGATGCCCCGCGTCAGGAAGACGGTTGGGTCTCCGCGGGCGATGATCATCGCCCGGCGCAGGTGCTCCTCGAGGAGTGGCCCAAGGATGAAGCCGAGCAGCAGGGGGGCGGGCTCGCAGCCCAGCTTGACGAGGAAATACCCCAGGAGCCCGAAGAACGCGATCGCGTACACATCGATGGCGTTGAAGTTGATCGAGAAGGTCCCGATGCAGGCGAAGGCGATGATCGCCGGGAAGAGGATGCGATACGGGATCCCGAGCATCTTCACCCAGACCCCGATGAGCGGCAGGTTGAGAATGATCAGCAGCACGTTGCCAACGAACATCGAGACGATGAGTCCCCAGAACAGCGCGGGCTCCTCCACGATCACGTTCGGGCCCGGTTGGATCCCGTGGATGATGAAGGCGCCGAGCAGCAGCGCCATGACCGGGTGCGCCGGGATCCCGAGCGTGAGGAGCGGGATGAACGAGGTCTGCGCCGCGGCGTTGTTCGCCGACTCGGGACCGGCCACGCCCTCGATCGCTCCGTGGCCGAACTCGCCGGGGTTGCGCGAGACGCGCTTCTCGAGCGAATACGAGCCGAACGACGCCAGGATGTGACCGCCCCCGGGCAGGATCCCGAGCACCGACCCGAGCGCGGTTCCCCGCAGGATGGGGGCGACGATGCGTCGCATCTCCTCGCGCGTCAGCCACAGGCCCTTCACCGCCTTCACGAGCATGGTTCGCCGCTTCACGTCCTCGAGGTTCCGCAGGATCTCCGCGATGCCGAAGATCCCGACGGCCACCGAGACGAAGTTGATGCCCGAGTACAGCTCGAACACGCCGAAGGTGAAGCGCGGCGTGCCGGTGTACAGGTCCTGCCCGACCGTGCCGAAGAGAAGGCCCAGGAGGATCATGGCGAGGGCCTTGAGCGTCGACCCGCTCGCCAGCGCGATCGAGGTGACCAGCCCCAGGACGACGAGCGAGAAGTACTCCGCCGAGCCGAACGACAGCGCCACCTCGGCCAGCGGTGGGGCGAACAGCACGACCACCAGCGTGCCCACCGTCCCCGCGACGAAGGAGCCGATGGCGGCGGTCGCCAAAGCCGGTCCTGCCCGACCGCGGCGCGCCATCTCGTGGCCGTCGATCGCGGTGACGGCAGACGACGACTCGCCGGGGACGTTGATGAGGATGGCGGTCGTCGAGCCACCGTACTGGGCGCCGTAGTAGATCCCCGACAGCATGATGATCGAGGTGACGGGCTCAGCAAACCCGAAGGTCAGCGGCAGGAGCAGCGCGATGGTCGCTGTCGGGCCGATGCCCGGAAGCACGCCCACCGCCGTGCCCAGGGCCACGCCGATGAACGCGAACAGGATGTTCTCGGGCCGCAGCGCCGTCTCGAACCCGAGGCGAAGGTTCTCCAGCAGGTCCATTCAGGCGTCTACAGCGGGAGCCACGTCCCCAGCAGCGGCAGTCGCAGCTGGAGCGCGACGACGAAGATGAGAACGCTGAGCACCGTCAGCCCGATGGAGATCACGATCGGCCAGACGACGCCGGCTCGCGGCTCAGAGAATCCCGCGAGGGCCACGGTCACCAGCAGCGCGGGGACGAGCCCCAGCCCGCGCACGGTGAAGCCGAAGAAGAGGATGGCCGCGGTGAGGAGGGCGATCGATCGCCACGGGATGTGGCCGATGGGCGCTCCCTCGCCGCCGATGAAGCCCTTGGCGATGATCAGGATGCCGATGAGCGCGAGGATCCCTCCCAGCGCCAGCGGGAAGTAGCCCGGGCCCATCTCGAGCGTCGAGCCGACCTCGTAGGTCAGCGCGATCGCGGCGAAGGCGACGCCGAAGAGGATGAAGGCCGATCCCGCCAGGATGTCCTTCAGGGCAGCCCGTATCGTCATGTCTCGCGCGTCAAACGGCGGCGCTCCCAACTCAGCGATCAGCTGTGGGAGGGCGCCGGCCCTCCCACAGCCCTTCGATGCCTACCCGGCGCTGGCCGCCTCGATGATCGGCCTCCACAGCTCAATCTGCTCTGTGAGACGCTGCGTGTGCGCCTCCGGGGTCGCCTGGTCCGCTGACACCGGGGCGGCTCCGAGGCCGGCGAGCGTCTCGATGACGTTCTCGTCGGTCAGTGCCTGCTGGAGCGCCTCGGTCAGCGCCTGGACGATCTCGTCGGGTGTCCCGGCCGGCACGTACAGGCCGTGCCAGACACCGACCTGCACCTCGGGCAGCCCGGCCTCCTCGGTCGTCGGCACGTCCGGCAGGCTCGCGACACGCTCCGGCGTCGTTACGGCATACGCCTTGACGTCACCCGCCAGGATCTGGCTCGTCGTGTTGGTGGTCTGGTCGCACATGAAGTCGACCTGATTCCCGAGCAGGTCGTCCATCGCCGGGCCGGTGCCCTCGTACGGCGCGGCCGTCAGCTGGACGCCGATGGCGTCCTGGAAGAGGAGTGCACACAACTGCGACGCCGCGCCGATGCCCGCGTGGGCATACGTCACGGTGTCGGCGTTCTCGGTGACGTAGGCGATGAGCTCCTCGAGCGTGTTCGGCTCGAACTCGCTGCCGCCGATGATCGTCATCGGCACCTCGGTGACGAGGCCGATTGTCTGGAAGTCCACCAGCGGGTCGTACGCGAGGTCGTCGTACAGCGAGGGCGCGGTCGACATGCCGATGTGGTGCATGAGCACGGTGTAGCCATCGGGCTCGGCCTCGGCGACCTGCCCGGCCGCAACGGTGCCACCGGCGCCTTCCACGTTCGTGACGACGATCTGCTGGCCGAGCGCCTCGCCCATCGGCTCCGCGATTAGCCGGGTGACGGTGTCGGTCGGCCCGCCGGCCGAGAACGGCACAACGAAGGTGATCTCTCGATCGGGGTACCCGCCCGCGTCCCCGCCGTCGCCGGACGAGCCGGACCCACCGGCGGTGCACGCTGCCAGGACGAGCGTCGCTGCCGCGAGCGTCGATCCGAGCCGGGCGCCGCGCCATCCGCGCCTTGACGTAATACTGAGCGCCCTGGCGCCCGATGAAGCATGCAGTCCCATGTCGCGACCTCCCGCTTATTCGTCGGCACTCGGATTGTCCCGGAGCCTACCACCGGGCCCCAGGTGGAAGCCACTATCCGAGCAAGTTCGTGGCCGTCACGGGGTGCGGCGCATTACGCGGAGAATCAGGAGCACGATGACCGCCCCCAGGGTCGCGATGACGAGCGCCCCCAGCCACCCCGACGCCGGGTCCTGGTTCAGGACGTTGACCCACAGGAATCCACCGAGCAGGCCGCCGGCGATGCCGATGAGCATCGTGCCGAGGCAGCCGTAGCGCTCACGTCCGGGGACGAAGAACCCCGCGAGGGCTCCCGCCAGCAGTCCGACGATGATCCAGCCGAAGATGCCGAGGTCCACGCTCATCCTCCTTCGGGTCCGTTGGGCGCCGCGGCGGTCATCCGCCGCGCGCCATCACGATAGCCGCTGCGCTCAGTCCTCCAGGAGACGCGTCATGTCCACGATCAGCGTGCCGCCCTCGTCAATGACCGGGAAGCGCTCGAGCGGCGGGTCCGCGGCGTCGATCGGGGCGCCGTCGAAGGTCCAGGTCCGACCGTCGCAGTCCTCGAGGCGATCTCCCGCGACCTCCACGACACATCCGTCGCGACCCGGGCTGGCGGCATTCACCGCCGCGACGGCGCCGAGCGCGGCGGGGCTGATGAGGAGGCTCAGCTGCACTCGTCCGTCGCCGGCGTCGGCCTCCCCCGACCATCCGTGGGAGCGGCTCAGGATCAAGTCGCGCCGGATCGGAACGTCGCCGAGCTCGGCGACGGCTCCCACGACGAGCGCGCGGTCGTCGCGCGGCGGGGCGAACGTGAAGAGGGCCGGCCGGATCAGGACCAGCAGCCCGGCGACGAGAATCGCGATCGTGAGGCAGCCGATGACCGCGCGCCGGACCGGGACCGGGTCATCCACCTGGCGACGCTCCTGCCGGCGTCAGCTCGATGAGCGTCGCACCCGTGCAATTGTAGAAGAGCGTGCCGTTGTGGCGCGCCGTGCGATCGTCGATGCCCCGCCGCACCAGGGCCGTGTGCCCGTGGAGCCAGAGGGGCGGGTCGAGGCGGTCGGCCAACCACCGAAACGCGGTGAAGCCACGGTGCGCCAGGTCGCTGTCGTCGTTCACCCCGCGCGGCGGCGCGTGCGTGACGACGATGACCGGTCGAACCCGCTGCGCTCGGTTCCACCCGCCCAGCACTCGCAGCCACATCCCGAGGCTCGACACCTGCATCTCGCCGTCGTTGTAGACCGGCGAGCCGGAGAAGCCCATGAGCCGGATGCCGGCCTCATCGACCACGACCCCGTCGCGCATCGGCTCGGGAAGGAGGGTTCGACGGGTGTGCGCCCACGCGGGCCCGTCGTCGTGGTTGCCTCGGATGTAGCGGAGGGGCGCGTGGAACGCATCGGCCACGAAGGAGAGGTAGTCCGGCTCGAGGTCGCCCGCACCGACGATGAGGTCGATCGGCCCGAGACCGGCGCGGCTCGCGGTGGACTCGAGCGCCGGATCGGGCTCGTCCGAGATGGCCAGGAGGCGGATGGGACGCCCATCGCGCTTCACGAACGGAAGGGGATCCGGCCACGTGAGGGTCAGGCGGTTGGTCACGGAGCCTCGTCGCGCTCGCGGAGCAGGTCCTCGCGGGACAGCGAGTCGGTCGCCGTGTGCTGCTCGACGGTCCGCGAGTACCGGCCCCGGCCCGCCTGGCGCACCACGTCGGAGTCGACCATGGTGCGTGCCTCGATGGTCGCCTGCCCCGACCTCGTCACGCCCGGGAGCAGCAGCTGCGTGACGTCCGCGTCCACCTCCGCTGCGCCGGCAAGCCGAGCGGCCGCGATGCGGTTGTGCCCGTCCTCGACCCAATAGTCGTCGCCGACCAGCACGAGGTCGACCGGAGGCAGGACCGCGAGGCCGTCCATGGCCCTGTTGATCCGCTGCCAGCGCGCGCGCCAGTTCTCACCCCGCAGCCTGGGGAGCGGCAGGAAGTCGGCCGTGTTCTGGGAGGGATGTCGGATGGTGCCGACGATTCGCTCGAGGGGCACGCCGCGGAGTCCGATCCGCCGTCTCGGCGCCCTGGTCGCGTCGGGATACCGGTCGAACAGCGAGGGGAGCACCTCCCGCTCGTCGCGCCGTCGCTGCGTCGCATCCTCCCCCCGACGGCGCCATGCGTCGCGCGCGCGGCCGAGCACCGCGACGAGGACAAGCACGACGGACAGACGGGTGATGAGCCAACGGACGGCGGACAAGAGGAGGGACATGGGCCGATCTAGGGAAGGATCAAGGGAGTGTTGCGCGTCGGTACTATGATGCCTAATCCGAGCGTGGGCCATCAGGCCCGCCCTAGCCTGCCGTGGAGATGGGGAGCTACCACCTGATGGCCACCGTCACCTTCGACCACATGTACAAGAAGTACGGCGAGGACGTCATCGCCGTGAACGACCTCAACCTCGAGGTCAAGGACGGGGAGTTCCTCGTTCTCGTCGGGCCCTCCGGCTGCGGGAAGACGACCGCACTGCGCTGCGTGGCGGGGCTCGAGGACATCTCCGAGGGACGCCTCCTCATCGGCGACCGCGTCGTGAACAACGTGGCCCCCAAGGACCGCGACATCGCGATGGTCTTCCAGAGCTACGCGCTCTA
>JBDTWT010000018.1:0-15361 GCA_040006555.1 Chloroflexota bacterium | reverse complement strand
GTCCGGATCCTGATGGCGATGATGCCCGACACGTTTGCCCAGTTCGCCTTCCCGCTGGCGGTGCTGGCGGTGGTCGCCATCGTGTACGGCTCCCTCGTCGCCCTGGCGCAGACGAACCTCAAGCGCCTGGTGGCCTACACGAGCATCAACCACATGGGGTACGTCATCCTCGGGCTGGCGGTGGCCGGAGCGGCCGTCAGCGGACAGGCCGAGGCCCAGGCGATCGCCCTCACTGGAGCCACGGTGGAGATGGTGGCCCACGGGCTGATCACCGGCTCGCTGTTCCTGATCACCGGCTCGATCCTGGCCCGCGGCTCCACCTACGAGATCACCGCCTACGGTGGACTGCTGCAGCGCGCGCCGCGGCTGACCGGTCTCACCGTGCTGGCCGCATTCGCCAGCCTGGGGCTCCCGGGACTGGCCGGCTTCGTCGCCGAGATCCAGGTCTTCGCCGGCACGCTGGCGGTGTACCCATGGCTCGCCGCGATCGGCCTGTTCGGCATCGTCGTCACCGCCGCGCTCTTCCTGCGGATGCTCGGCGGGGTGTTCCTGGGCGGGCTCCCGGGACGCTGGAGCGAGTTCCGCGACCTGGGCCGCGTGGAGGCGTTCGCCCTCGCCGGGCTGCTCGTCTTCGTGGTGCTCATCGGGGTGGTTCCGGCCTGGCTGCTCGACGTGGTCGACTCGTTCGCCGGACCGTTTGTCGGGCGCTGACGGGTGCCGGGCAGCGAGGGCGGAGCGATGGACATGGCGGCCATGCTCGGCGACGTTGTCCCGGAGCTCATCCTCGTCGTCGGCGGCGTGACCGTCCTGCTCTGGGCGCTGGTGGTTCCGCGCCGATGGCAGAGCGGCGCCGCGCTCCTGGCCCTGGTCGTGGTCGTGCTCGCCACGCTGGCCACCCTGCCGATGCTCCCCGCCCTGGGCGGGCGCGAATCGCTGACGTTCGCCGACACCTACGCCCGCGATGGGGTGGCCGTGTGGGCCAAGCTCATCGTCCTGCCCGCAACGGCCGCGGTGATCGGCCTGTCGGTGCCGTGGTTCCGCAGCGACCCGCGGCACGGCGAGTACTACACGCTGATTTTGTTCGGGGCGCTGGGAGCGATCCTGCTGGCAGGCGCCACGGACCTGAAGCAGTTCGTGGTGGCCATGATCCTGTCCTCGGCGACCGGCTTCGTGCTCACCGGCTATCACCGACGTTCGTCGCCGGGCGCGGAGGCCGCGATCAAGTACTACCTCATTGGCGCGTTCAGCAGCGCCGCCATGCTCATGGGCGTGGCCTACCTGTTCGGCCTCGCCGGGTCGACGACGCTGCCCGGGCTCCGAACCGGACTGCCGGCATCGGGAGGCCTCGGGCTCGCGATTGGAGCGTCCCTTGTCATCCTTGCTGTTGCGTTCAAGATCGGCGCCGTGCCCGCCCACGCCTGGATGCCGGACGTTGCGCAGGGCGCCCCGGCGCCGGTCGCGGCGTTCGTCACCAGCGTTCCCAAGGTCGGCGGGCTCATTTTCCTTGCCCGGTTCGTCCTCGTCCTGCCCGAGGATGGCCTGGACTGGCGTCTGCTGGCGGCCGTCCTGTCCGCCGCGACCATGACGCTCGGCAACCTCGCGGCCCTGTGGCAGACCGACGTGCGCCGGCTGCTCGGCTGGTCGGCCGTGTCCCAGACCGGCTATGGGCTCATGGCCATCGTCGCCCTCGAGGCCAGCGGGTTGGCGGTGCCGTCGCTGCTGTTCTTCCTGCTCGCATACGTGATCGGAAACGTTGCGGCCTTCGGGGTCGTCGTCGAGCTCCGAGGCCGCACGAAGCTCGAGGACTACGCGGGAGTGGGTCGCGTCCGCCCGCTTCTGGTGGGCGCCCTCCTGCTCGCATTCCTGTCCTTCATCGGGGTTCCCCCGCTGGCCGGCTTCGTCGCGAAGCTCCTCCTGTTCGGTGCCGCCATCGAGGCCGGCTACACCTGGCTGGCGGCGGTAGCCGCGCTCAACACGGTGGTCTCGATCGTGTACTACGTGCGGGTCCTGGCGCCCGCATACTTCGACGCCAAGCCGCAGCCCGTACCGGTGCTGGGCCGGTGGGGGGCGATCGCCACCCTGAGCATGGCCGGCGCCCTCGTCGTCGTCGGGCTCGCGGCAGAGCCGTTCGTGCGTGCCTTCGCCGATTCAGGCCTGCTGCCGTAGCTGGCAGCTCGGTATCCAGGCCTGCCGTGCCCACACGGTAAGGTCATTCACACGCTGTCAGGCGTCGGTCCGCCTATCGGCACCTCGGTTCGGGTGATCTCGTCGATGCGTGCCAGGTCGTCCGGCGTGAGGCGCACCTCGGCGGCCGGCGCCGTGTCGCCGATCTGTTGAGGTGTGCGCCCGCCCACGATCGCGACGTGGACCGCCGGATTGGCGAGCGCCCAGCCGATAGGGGCAGGGAGGTCGGGTAGCTTAGGCGACCTGCGGCGGGACTGGGCACACGCGCCGCGCCGCGTCGATCGGCGAAGATACGGCCGATGACGCAGATCTCCCGGAAGGCCGCCTCGTTCACCGAATCCGTCATTCGCGAGATGACGCGGCTCGCGATGGCGCACGAAGCGGTCAACCTGGCCCAGGGGTTCCCGGACTTCGCGTGCCCCCAGGAGCTCAAGGATGCAGCGTGCGCGGCCATCGAAGCCGATATCAACCAGTACGCCATCACCTGGGGCGCCCGCGACTTCCGCGAGGCGATCGCCGTCAAGACCGCGCGCCACTACCCCGGCTGGGCGGTGGACCCGGAGACCGATGTGACCGTCACGTGCGGCGCGACGGAGGGAATGATCGCGGCGATGATGGCCGTGCTCGATCCGGGCGACGAGGTCGTCGTCTTCGAGCCGTTCTACGAGAACTATGGCCCGGACGCGATCCTCTCAGGCGCGGTGCCGCGCTACGTGACGCTGCACGAGCCGGACTGGAGCATCGACGAGGCCGAGCTGCGGGCGGCGTTCGGGCCGCGGACCCGGGGAATCGTCGTGAACAGCCCGCACAACCCGACGGGAAAGGTCTTCAGCCGCGGCGAGCTGGATCTGATCGCCGATCTCTGCCGCGAGCACGACGTGGTCGCCTTCACCGACGACATCTACGAGCACATCGTCTACTCGGGGCAGCACATCCCGCTTGCGACCCTGCCCGGCATGGCCGAGCGCACCGTGGCCGTCAACTCGCTGTCCAAGACCTACTCGGTCACCGGCTGGCGCGTCGGCTGGGTGATCGCTCCGCTACATCTGACGGCGGGCATCCGCAAGGTGCACGACTTCCTCACCGTCGGCGCTGCCGCCCCGCTCCAGGCCGCCGGCACCGTCGCCCTCGGCCTGCCCGACGACTACTACTCGCAGCTGGCCGCGGGCTACCGCGCGCGTCGCGACCTGCTCCTCGGCTCGCTCTCCGGGGCCGGCTTTCGGACGTTCGCGCCGGACGGTGCGTATTACGCGATGGCCGACATCAGCGCGCTGACCGGCGAGGACGACGTCACGTTCGCCCGGCGCCTCACTGTGAACCCGGGCGTGGCCACCGTTCCCGGCTCGTCCTTCTATTCCCGCCCGGAGCTGGGTCGGACCAAGATCCGATTCGCGTTCCCGAAGCGGCACGAGACGCTGGTGAAGGCAGCGTCACGCCTGTCGCGGATCGAGGGCCTCACGTCCGCGTAGCCGACGGGGCGAGGCCGCGGGCCGCCCAGGCTCGGGCCGTGACGACGAACGGTGGAGGCGGGAGCGTGGTGCGGCAGCGTTCACGCAGCTCGGCCAGTCTCTCCGGGTCGAGGCCGGCGACGTAGGTGCCCGCGGGGCCGACGCCGAGCGTGAACGGCTCCCACCACTCCTCAAAGCTCGAGTGCTCGAGGCTGACCGAGAGAGTGGTGTCCTCGATCTCGTGCAGCCCTGCCGCCTCGAACAGCTCCGCCAGGTGGCCTTGACGGGTCCCGGCACGCTCTGACTCATCGGCGACGTCGGGGTCCAGCTCGCGCGCGACGTGCAGGAAGGGGCTGAGCGGTCCGGTACCGCCCGCATGGTCCCACACGCATGCGGCGACGACACCGTCACGGCGAGTCACTCGCGCCATCTCCGCGAGTCCTGCAACGGGGTCGGACATGAAGTGGACGACGAGCTGTGCGAGGGCCGCGTCGAACGCGCGATCCGGAAAGGGGAGCTGCTCCGCCGGCGCCTGGAGCACCTCCACCCCGGGGTTACGGGCCTGAGCGGCAGCCACGAACGGGGTGGACGGATCCACGGCTGTCACGGCCCCGGGACCGAGCCGCGCGACCAGCTCCGCGGTGAGCGCCCCGGGGCCGCACCCGACGTCGAGCACGCGCTGCCCCACGCGCACGCCCGCGAGGTCCGCCAGCTGCGGCGACAGCAGCCGCGAATACCTCCCCATGAACCGGTCGTACTTCTCGGCGGCGACGTCGAAGCCGTTGCTGTCCGTCGTCACAGGGTGATTCCGTAGCGTGCCTGGAGCTCGTCCGACCAGTCATCGAGGATCTCGAGGCCGTACTCCTCCGCGAGGGCGTCGTATCGCCTGGTCCAGTCCGGCCCATGCTCCATCAGGATCGGGGCGATCTGCTCGAAGTAACGCTCGATCCCACCGGGCATCACGACCTCCAGGATGCGCGCCGGCTCGGCGCCGACGTTCCACATCGCGTGCGGAACCGAGCGCGGCTTGGACAGCCAGCTGCCGGCCGGGATCTCCTCAACCGTGTCCTTGCCCAGGCGGGCTCCCACTGCCCCTTCGAGGATCAGTGTGAACTCGTCCTCGAGGGTGTGCATATGCGGCTTCACGAGCGTCCGCGGCGGGATCGTGACCTCCAGCATCGACAGCTTGCCATCGGTATCGGCCGAGCCGATGCCATAGCGGAAGACCACGTCGTAGAGTGAGATTCGGCGCGCCTCATCGGGACGCACGACCTTCGGAATCATCGCGAGACCTCCTTCTTTCCCGGGCTCATGTCAGCGCGACACCCGCCAATTATCGGCGCCGCCCTCAGCGCCTGATCCCCAAGGCCGATAGCATGGCGCGCCGTGACCGACGCGCCCTCGGACCTCTCCTACCGTGCCCTGCTGCGCGTCCCGACGCTCGCCCGGGTCCTGGTGTCGATGCAGATCGGCCGCGTCGCGCAGTCGATGGTCTCGATCACGCTCGTCCTCTTCACGCTCGACCGATACGGATCGCCGGCGATCGCCGGCCTTGTCACCTTCGCGAGCGTCTTCCCGGGGCTGGCGATCGCCCCGATCGCCGGTGCCCTGCTGGACCGCCACGGGCGCATCCGGCTCGTCATGCTCGACTTCGCCGTTGCCCTGGCGGCGATGGTGCTCATCGCGGTGCTCGCCATCGCCGACGCGCTTCCCGCGCCGCTGCTCGTGGCGATCGCGGCGGTCTCCTCGCTCACCTCCATCCTCAGCCACACCGGGCTCCGCAGCCTCTTCCCGATCATCGTCCCGCGGCCGCTGTGGGAGCGGGTGAACGCGGTCGACTCGAATGGCTACCTCGTGGCCATGATCCTCGGGCCACCGATCGCCGCGGGCCTCGTGGCGCTCGCGGGCGCTCCCGCGGCCCTGATCGTCATCGGCGTGGCATTCGGTATCGCGGCGCTTGCCCTGATCGGCGTCACCGACCCGGCCACGGCGTCGGAGTCGACGGACAACCTCATGGCCGATGCGTGGGCCGGCGTCGTCTACGTCGCGCGCAACCCGACGCTGCGCGGGCTGGGCCTCGCCATCTCCCTGGTGAACGTCGCGGGCGGGATGGTGACGATCGTGCTGCCGCTCATCGTGCTGACACGGCTGGACCAGGGCGAGGCGATGGTCGGCCTGATCTTCGCGCTCACCGGAGTGTCTGGGATGGCGTCGGCGTTCGCCTTCGGTCGCATGGACACGCGCGGGCGTGAGTGGGCGATGCTGGTGTGGCCGATGCTCCTGTCCGTCCCGACGATGGCGCTGCTCCTGCCGGCGGCCATGACGAGCATCGTCGGGGTCGGCATCGCGTTCCTGTGCGTCCACTCGCTGGTAATGGGGGCCATCTACGGGCCGAGCGACATCGCACTTTTCACCGTCCGCCAGCGGCGCACGGATCCCGCCTGGATGGGGCGAGCGTTCGCCGTCTCGATGGCCATCAACTACATGGGCGTTCCGATCGGCGCCGGACTTGCCGGGCTGCTTGCCTCGCAGTCGATCGAGCTCGCGATCGTCGCGCTCGGGATCGGCGGGACGCTCGCGGCGGCCGCGTCCGCGGCCGTTCTCATTCCCCGATCGGCGCCCGACGCCGGGGCTGCCGACGCCCGGGCGTGAGGTAGAGTCGTCGCCATGCCCCAGGTTCGACTACGTCCAGCCGCGCTGCTGACCGCGCTGGTGCTCCTCGTGGTGTCGGCGACCGCGGTGCTCGCGCAGGACGAGGCGCTCGGCGGGAAGCTGCGGACGGGCGAGACCGTCACCGTCGCGGCCGGGGAGACGGTGGAGGGCGACCTCTACGCGGCGAGCGGCACCATCGTCATCGATGGCACCGTCGAGGGCGATCTGGTGGCGGCCGGTGGTGACATCCAGGTCAACGGCCACGTGTCCGGCGACCTGATCGCGGCGGGCGGAACCGTGACGGTCGCAGGCACGGTCGACGGCGACGCCAGAATCGCGGGCGGGCAGCTGACGGTCAGCGGCGACGTCGGCGAGGATCTCCTGATTGCCGGGGGCCAGGCGGCGATCACCGCCTCGGGTTCCGTCGGCGAGGACGTGATCGCCTCGGCCGGACAGCTCAGCATTGCCGGCTCGGTGGCCGGCAGCGTCGAGGGGGGCGCCGGAACGTACGACCGGACCGGAACGGTCGGCGGCAGCGAGAACGTGGCGGTCGGCGAGGACGGCGACGCGGAGGAGGTTGCCGTCGACGACGGCAACCTGATCCTCGACGCGGTCAAGCACTTCGTGGTGGTCGTCCTCATCGGAGCGCTTGCCCTCTGGCTCATGCCGGGACTAACGCGCGCCTCCGCCGAGGCGATTCGACGTCGCCCGCTGGCGTCGCTGGGGAGCGGGCTGTTGGCGGCGCTGGGCTGGCTGCTGGGCGTCATCGGCATCGTGGTGGTGATCATTCTGGCCGCGATCGTCTTCGGCCTCATCGGCTTCGGCGAGCTGGCGGGCCTCATCTTCATCGCCGGCCTCGTCGCGATCCTCGTCGGGACGTTCGCCTTCGTCATCGTCTGCGCGTACCTCGCCGATGCGCTCGTCGGCCTTGCGCTCGCCGGCCTCGTCCGCCGCGAGCCCGGGACGCGCTGGCTGGATCTCGGGCTGCTCGTGGCCGGGGCGGCCGTGGTCGTGCTGCTGACCTCGCTGCCCGTCGCCGGCGGCTGGATCACGCTGCTCGTCGCCATCCTCGGACTGGGCGGCCTCGCGCTCGCCGCGTGGACCGGCTGGCGCGGACGTCGGGGGGTCCTCGTCGTGGAGCCGGCTCAACCGGTCGTTTGACGGCCGGATCTCCACCGCCCGGAGGCGGTCGGGGATTCGATGTGGACAACTTCGTGGACAGCCACCTATCGGTCGATGCCCCCCGGGCCTACGATGGCGGGGCATTTCCGGAGCGGCGGATTCCGCAAGCCGAGATAGCTTTACAGTTGAGTAGAGGGGTGGCATCGCGCAATGACCGAGCGACAGCGGGCCTCCGATCCCGACCCCCAGGCAGCAGCGACGGCCGAGCTGCCCCCACCCGACGTGGTTGCCTTCATCCGCTACTGCCATAGGCAGCGCGGCTTCAAGTGGCCCGAGCTGTACGACGAGATGTGCGGCGTCGCGGCCCGACGAGAGTTCAACGGCTGGGACCATGCGGAGCTCGGCGGGCGCGGCCTGACGTTCTCGCTGCTCGAGATGCCCCGGCTGTCCGCCTGGGTCCGCGTGGTCCTCGCGCGCGACGCCGAGCCCGGGGGCGAGGTCACGCGGCCAGTCGCGCATCAGCCGATGGAGCCGGCCCTGGCCTGAGCGCCGACCGCGCTCTCCGGCCGTCAGTAGGTGTGGCGGCGGGCCATCTCGCGCTCCATCATGCGCTCCATCACCATGTACTTGGCGATACGGCGCCGGAGCTCGTTTGCCTCGGGCGTGTAGAGGTGGACGTACTGCTGGAGCTCCAGGCTCAGCTTGCGGCTGAACATGCGTGCGTGGTCGAGGTTTCGGCGCAGCAGCACCTGGTCCATGCGCCGGAGGTGCTCTTCATTGAGGAGGTCCTCGTCCCGCAGCAGCTCGCGGTCGACATCCATCTGCGACCGCTGCAGCTCGACCCGGGTGATGAGCGGATCCTCGGCCATTGCCGGGCAGTCTAGCGGACCACCACCTCGGGCTTACCGATGAGCTCCTCGACGAGGGAGGTCATCTCCTCGATGCCGAACGGCTTGGGCATGAGGTGCACCCTGCCGATGCGCTCGAGCTCCGCGGCGCGGGCGCGAAGGCCGTTCACGTCGGCGGAGCAGACGATGATCGGGACGTCCGCGAGGCGCCGATCCGCGCGCGCCAGCGTCACGACTTCCCAGCCGGACGCGCCGCCAAGCAGCAGGTCGATGATGATGAGGTCGGGCTCCGACTCGGAGAGCTGGTCGACGGATGTGTCCTCGCCGGAGAACACACGCACGGCGTAGCCGGCGTCCTCGTCCAGGATGGCGTGCATCAGCTCCAGGAAGTCGGCGTTGTCGTTGAGGACGCTGATGCGTCGACGACGTACGGCGGCCATGGCTCGGTCTCCCTCCGGTGACGATCGTGCTCAGCGACCCTCTCCACGAGTATAGTCCGGCCGCGCCAAGCCGCGTCCGCGGCGCGCGACCTGACGCCGGTATGCTTCATCTGGCCCGTCCCCGTAGCTCAGAGGACAGAGCAACCGCCTTCTAAGCGGTCGGTCGCAGGTTCGAATCCTGCCGGGGACGCCATAACAAACTGCTCCGGCAGCGCCACCGTGAGTCCGAGCTCTTGGGCGTCCGGCGTGAGGTGCGCGGCTACGAAATTCGGGCCTGCGACTTCCGCGCGGGCGTAGACCGAGGGTTACGGGGCGAGGGCCCTGACCGCCTGCTCGAATGTCGCCGCGCGCATCTCTCCGGTGAAGCGCTGCACCACCCGGCCGTCGGCGTCGACGAAGACGAAGCCGGGGAAGCTCGTCATGCCGAGCGCGGCCAGGGCCCGGCTCGACGCGTCGTCGACGAGCGTGGGAACGCTCCACCCCTCCCGCTCGAGCCAGGCCGAGGGCGGGTAGTTCGGACGCGTCGGGTCGATCGAGCTCGAGAGGCCGACGAGCCGCACCCCGGGAGGCATGCCCTTCGAGGCCAGGTACTCGACCAGCACCGGCACCTCGGCCTGGCAGTGCGAGCACCAGTGTGCGAGCAGAACGATCGCCATCGGTCCCTGGCCGGCGCCGATGCGCAACGGCTCGCCGTCAAGACCCGTGCCCGAGAGGATCGGCACCGGTTGCCCGACCGCCGGATCGTCGGCCGGGTCGGTGAAGGCGGGGAGGGCGCTCCCTTCGATCACCACCGCGCGCCTGGCGGGCTCGTCCAGCCCGCCGGAGGATGTGCTACTGAGCGCGACCGCGGCCACCGCGGCGAGCGCGACGAGGGCGAGGAGGAGGACGCCGACAACGAGCGGCGCCCGGGAGGGCCGTGGAGTGATCGGGGCGCGTCGGCGCGGCATGCCGCGGGATCGGCCGGCTGGGGTAGTCACGAGGCGTGCTCCGGCTCAGGTTCGGTCTCAGCGTCGCCGCCCGCGCAGACGAGCAGCAGGGTGAGGATGGCGAGGAAGCCGGCGAGCGCCATGACCGGGATCGTCACGAACCCGAAACGCTCGACCCAGATCAGGTCGCACGGCGCGGCGAGCGAGCACGCCCCGCTCGGCAGCCCGGGGAGGCGCTCCACGCCGATGTGATAGACGGAGATGAGCGCGCCGATGAGTGCCAGCGGGGCCGCGTAGCGACGGATTCCCGCGTCCCCGCGCCAGGCGGCCACGCCGAGGAGGACGACGAGCGGGTACATCGCGATGCGCTGGTACCAGCACAGGACGCAGGGAACGAAGCCTGCCACCTCGCTGAAGTAGAGGCTGCCGGCGGTCGCCACCAGCGCGACCAGCGCGCCGAGCCACAGCGCCACCGGTCGCAGGAGCTCGCGCAACGGATGGATGGCGCCTGGCACCAGCCGGCCGCGGTCGATGGTGAGGAGGACGACACTGAGCAGCACGCCGAGAAACGCCGCCAGGGCGAGCACGGCGAGGAAGGTCGAGACCACCAGGACGCTCACGGGCCCATGGTGGCCGGGAGCCCGCGATCGGTAACGGGTCGGAGGTCCCGAGGTCGTAGGGCCATCCGGCCCCCGGTCCGTGGGTCCCACGTACTCGGTGTCTACACCGCCAGCAGTGAGACCCTGCATGACATCGACAACGAGGCCGCCATGCCGGTCTGTTGGGATCGGACACTTCGCCCGCGTCTCGGCGCTCGAAGCCGCCCTGGCGGCGGGAGGCGGGCGGGTCGCGGCCGCGGGCCTCCTACCGGGGCAGCGGCGTGGCGGATTGCATAGGCCAGGGCCTACGGTCAGTGACCTGCCGCGCGCGTTTCTCGGCGTCGTTCGGGCAGTAGCGCCGAAAGGGCCAGCCCGACGCTGCTCGCGACCACGAGGCTGAAGGCCGCGGTGCCGGCAAGCGCAACCGGCAGCGAGCCGAGCCCGAGGCCGAGCCAGGCGACGAGCACGCCGGCGTTCCAGAGCACCAGGCGCGGGACTGCCAGCCGCCCGAGCAGTCGCCGCTGCCGAGCTCGCGCAACGGGCTCCACGGATCCGACCGCCGGCAGGAGATGCGTCCAGGCGCCCACCAACACCTGGAGCGCCCAGCCGGCAATCAGCGGGATGCCCAGCGCTCCGAGTCCCCAGCCGGATGGGGCCGGACCGTCCCGCAGCAGGCCAACGGCGGCCGTGGCCGCGGCGAGCAGGTACCACGCCATTCCGGCGCTGAGGTGTCCGATGGTCACCCGGTGCCAGCCGTGATCGGTCGTCCACCGGCCGCGCCGTCGGTACACGTCGAGCCCGTATCCCACCTGGCCGAGCGCGCCCACCACCGCCAGCAAGCCGCCCGCAACGGCGATGAGGTAGCTACCGAGGATGGCGGCGATCGCGACCAGCGCGGGCCCCACGATCCCGCCGCCGATCATCGCCGCCAGCGTGGCATGGGCGCGGATGCGGGCGCCAAGCACGGTTGGGTAGAGGTAGACGAGGGTCGCGCTGATGGTGAGCGAGATGAAGCCGAACAGGTTGAGCCAGACGTGGGCGGTCTTGAGGCGAACCCAACTGCTGACTGCCGGTTCCCAACCGAGGAGCAAGAGGAGAGGCAGTCCGATGCCGACCGCCACCTCGAGCAGCGCGACGCCGTACGCCGCCCGTGCGACCGGATGTCGTCGCGCGAGCGAGCGGGTGCCGGGGCGGAGCGTGGTCCACGCGGTGATGGCCACCCCGAACCAGAGCAGCCCGGCGCCGGCGAAGGCGATCGCTGTCGCCTGCGACACGATCCCCGAGACGACGAGGACCGCCCCCGATGCGAGCGCCCCAACCCCGCCAAGGCGCAGCGGGGCCGATTCAGGTCGGGATCCGGCGAGCGTCGCGCCAAAGTGCGGCATGAAGGTTCCGACCGCGACCATGGCCGCGCCCGCGAGCGCGAAGTGCACTCCGGCCCAATGGCCGCGGCCCGCGCCGGGCAGCGCAAAGGCGACGAGCGCCGCCGCGACGAAGGCGGCGGTCAGCAGCAGCCCGATGCGCAGGACGGCTCGCTCATCCAGGCCCCGCCCCTGATGGGGCCGCGCGCCAAGCGCGGGGTGTTGTGGCGGCTGACGGACGCTGCCCAGCCCGTCCGTCATCGGTGGCACCGGCTCACGCATCAGCTCAGCTGCCGCTCGGGCGCATCCACCCGACCGCGAACCGCTCTCCTCGACCATGCGCTGAGCCTCACGCTCGCCACCCGCAGTGTCAAGCCTCGGTTGCCCAGCTTGAGCCCGAGATACACACCCAGCCTGTGGCACGCCACTGACAGTTGATCCTCCAGGTCCTGGAGGTGACGTATGGCACCCGCGGATCGGGCTGATTGCCACTTATCGACGAGTGCGCATATGTCCATGGTTGGAGCCATGGACGCGATCACGAGGCTCCAGGCCGAGATCCTCAAGACGGTCGCGAGCCCGAGGCGCCTCGAGATTCTTCACGAGCTCGCATCAGGACCGATCGGCGTTGGCCAATTGGCCGACACCATCGGAGCGAGCCAGCCGAACGTCTCCCACCACCTCGCGGTGCTCCGCACCACGGGGATCGTACTCGCCGAGCGTGACGGCCGCGAGGTCCGCTACCGACTCGCCGATCCTGACGTGATGGTCGCCTGCGACCTCATGCGACGGGTCCTCGAACGCCAGCTCGCCCGTCTCGGGGCGATGGCGGCCGCGCCTCCTGCCACCCGCGCGCGAGGCACCGACCGCGCCCGCGCCTCCACCCCATCGAGGTGACCCCATGAACGACTCTCTCAACCTGGTCCTCTTCTCGGGGACCGATGACAAGCTTCAGGCGGCCGCGGTGCTGACCGCTGGCGCTGCCGCGCTCGGCAAGCCGGTCAACCTCTTTCTCCAGTACTGGGCGCTCGACGCCTTCCGGGCCGACCGCATCGATTGCGACCACGGGCTGGCCGCGGAGGCGGGCACGGAGGGCCGTGCGGCGGTGGACGCGCTGCGTGCCGCCGGGCAGGCGAGCTGGGCCGAGACGCTCCGCCAGGCCAAGGAGCTCGGCGGCGTCAACATCCGGGCCTGCTCCCTGTCGATGGATCTCCTGCACCTTGAGCCGGCCGATCTCAGCCCGCTCGTCGACGACGTGGAAGGCGTGACTGCCTTCTACCTCAATGCCGACGACGGCCAGATCGTCTTCATCTGAACCACGAGGCACACCAATGACACTCCAGATCACCCAGACGGTCGACGCGCGAGGGCTCTCGTGCCCGATGCCGATCGTCAAGGCGGCCCAGGCCATCAAGACGATGGCCTCCGGCGCCCTGCTCGAGGTCCTCGCGACCGATCCCGGATCGGTCAAGGACTTCGCCGCGTGGTCGAAGATCACCGGCAACGGGCTCGTCGAGCAGACCGCGGACGCCGGCGTCTACCGCTTCGTCCTGCGCCGAAAGTGAGGCCCATCATGACCACGACCACGCTTGAGCCGCCCGTCGCGACCGAGAATCTGCCGGGGACGGCCCCCGAGATGGAGGGCGACCAGCCCGCGAAGACGAGAGAGCTCGTCATCGTCAACTGGTCCGGCGACCTCGACAAGGTCTGGCCCGTCCTGATCCTCTCCTCGACCGCCGCCGCCAGCGGCGTGCGCACCCAGGTGTTCGTTACGTTCTGGGGCCTGCTGCCGTTCGTCAAGGACCAGAAGCGGATCGTTGGCGAGCACTGGATGCAGAAGATGCTGTCGCTGATGCAGCGTCCCGGCATCGACCATCTGAAGCTCAGCAAGATGAACTTCGGAGGGATGGGGCCCTGGATGATGGGCGTCCTCCGCAAGAAGTACAACGTCGCCAGCCCGCGCGAACTGCTCGAGGCCGCCACCGCCCTGGGCGTGGAGTTCATCCCATGCCAGATGACGATGGACATGTTTGGCCTCAAGCGCGAGGACCTCATCGACGAGATGGGCGAGCCTGCCGGCGCCGCGACCGCGATCCAGCTCATGACCGAGGCCGATGCCTCGCTGTTCATCTAGGAAAGGCATGCAACACGAATGAACGAGACCACCGCACCACCAGTCACCCGCACGATCGACGCGCGCGGGAGCTTCTGCCCCGGCCCGCTGATGGAGCTCATCCGCGGGATCCGCGAGGAACCGGCCGACGGCGTCCTCGCCGTCTACTCCTCGGACTCCGGGAGCAGAAACGACATCCCCAAGTGGGTCGAGAAGGCCGGCCATCGGCTGGTCGGCGTCTTCACCCGCGATGGCTATGACGAGATTGTCGTCGAGAAGACCCACTGAGGCCGATGATGAACCGCATCCTGATTCTCGGCGGCGGGGTTGGCGGCACGCTCACCGCCAACCTCCTCGCCAAGCGGCTGCGCCGCCAGCTCAAGGCCGGCGAGGCAACCATCACCGTGGTCGACCAGACCGGTAAGCACACCTACCAGCCGGGCTTCATGTATATCGCCATGGGCGGCGAGCGGGCCGAGAGGCTCCAGCGCCCGGAACGCGGGCTGCTCGACCCGCGCGTCACCCTCGTCGTCGGCGAGGTCGAGGCGGTGGACGAGGCGGCGCAGATCGTGAGGCTCATCGGTGGCGAGGGCCTGGCCTACGAGCACCTCGTGCTGGCCTCCGGATCGCGCATCGTGCCCGAAACCATCGAGCATTTCGAGAGCGAGGCGCACCATTTCTACACCGCCGAGGCGGCCCTCCGCCTGCGCCAGGCGCTCGACGCCTTCACCGGCGGCCGGATCGTCATCGGTATAGCCGGGATGCCCTACAAGTGCCCGCCGGCACCCCTCGAGGTCGCCTTCCTGATCGAATCGGAGCTCAGGGAGCGCGGCCTGCGCGACAAGACCGAGCTCCACTTCTGCTCGCCGATCGGTCGGGCCTTCACGATCGAGAGCGTGTCCGAGATGGCGACGCCCATTCTCGAGCAGAAGGGCATCGAGCTACACACGTTCTTCAACGTCGAGGCCATCGACCCGGAGCGCAAGGTGGTCCAGAGCCTCGAGGGTGAGGAGCTGCCGTACGAGCTCCTGATCCTGGTCCCGCCGCACCGCGGGGCGCAGTTCCTGATCGACTCCGGGCTCGCGCCGGCGCCCGGTGGCTGGCTGCCCACGGACCGGCATACGCTCCAGGTCGGCGAGCGCGCAAACGTGTTCGCCCTCGGCGACGCGACCGACCTGCCGCTCTCGAAGGCGGGCTCCACGGCTCACTTCGAGGCCCCCGTCGTCACCGAGCGGATCGTCGCCGCGGTGGAGGGTCGCGAGGCCGCCGGCAAGCATGCCGACTACGCGGGCAAGGTCATGTGCTTCTTCGAGATCGGCGATGGCAAGGGAACGCTTCTCCAGTTCGACTACGACCATCCGCCAAAGCCGCCGAAGCCGAACCAGCTCTACCACCTGGGCAAGATCGTCTTCAACAAGACGTACTGGCACACCGTCCCCAGGGGCCGGGTCTGACCCGCTCGACACATCGCGTATCCCAAGGAAGGCAGAACCCATGGCAACCAAGATGGCGACCGCGAGGCTCGATGGCGAGGGGCTGCGGCTCGTCGCCGCGACCGGCAGCGGCCACACCGTCGTGATGGACAATGTCGAGGGCGACAGCGGCGCGCGTCCGGCCGAGCTGCTGCTCGTCGCGCAGGCCGGCTGCACGGCGATGGATGTCGTCTCC
>JBDTWT010000017.1:0-15681 GCA_040006555.1 Chloroflexota bacterium | reverse complement strand
AGAGGTACTGGATCACCTCCTCGCGGCGGTTGACGTCGAAGTCGATGTCGATGTCCGGCAGCGCGCGCGCCTCGTTGATGAAGCGCTCGAACAGGAGCTTGTGCTCGATCGGGTCGACCTTCGTGATGCCCAGGCAGTACGCGACGATCGAGTCGCCGGCGCTCCCCCGCCCCTGGCCGATGATCCCGCCGGCGCGGGCGTACTCCATCAGGTCCCACACGATGAGGAAGAACTCGGCAAGGTTCGTCCGGTCGATCACGTCGAGCTCGTGGGTCAGCTGGTTGAGCGCGCGCTTGGTAACCGGGTGGTAACGGCGCAGTAAGCCGTCGTGGGCAAGCTGGTAGAGATATGAGAACGCGGTCTCCCCCTCCGGCACGTTGAACCCCGGGAACCGATAGCGCTCGAAGTCCAGCTCGAGCCGGCACTCGGCGCCGATGGCGGCCGCGCGGTCCATCCCGGATGCCCACGCCTCACGTGCGCGGGCGTCGGGCAGGTCCAGCCCGGTGCGCGCCAGCTCCGCGCCGGTCTTGAGCCGATACTCGGCATTCGGCAGAAGGAGCTCGCGCGCCTCGTCGAGGGTGGCGCCATGGCGAATGCAGACGAGCACGTCCTGGAGCCGATGCCCGTCGGCCGCGGCGTAGTGCACCTCGTTCGTGACGACCGTCGGCAGGCCCGTGGAGTCGGCGAGGGACGCGAGCTCCGCGGCGAGCCAGTCGTCATCGGGCTCGAGGTGATGGCTCATCTCGATCGCAAAGTCGCCGTCCGGAAAGCAGCTGGCCCATCCGCGCGCCGCAGCGAGCGCCATGTCGCGTTCGCCGGCGAGAAGGTGGCGCGCCACGGCTCCGTTGCGGCATCCGCTGAGGCCGATCAGGTGGCCGCGTGCCTCCTGCAGGATGGCCTCGACGGTCCCCGCCTCGAAGATCGGGAACTGCTTCTCGCCGGCCAGGTGGGCGCGGGAGGCCATGCGCGAGAGCGCCGTGTAACCGGTGGAGTCGCGCGCGAGCAGGACGAGGTGGTCTCCCGGCATCGGGCCCGCGTGGAGCTCACCCGGCCATCCCCGGCTGGCGCGCTCGCCGCGGATCGGGTCGTTGAGCCTGCGCCCGCGCCGAGCCAGGCGAAGATCGGTCTCGGTACGCGGCACCGCGATCTCCAGGCCGATGATTGCCCGGACCGGCGCGAGGCCCGCCGCGCGGGCCGCATCGGTCTCGGTCTCTCGGGCCGCCTTCCACAGGCGGACCGCGGCATAGAGGCCGGCGTGGTCGGTGACGGCGATCGCGGGAAGGCCGAGGAGCGCGGCGGTGGCGACGAGCTCCTCGGGATGGCTGGCGCCGTCGAGGAAGCTGAAGTTGCTGTGGGCGTGGAGCTCGCTGTAGCCGGAGCCATTGGGGGCCATCGCCCCCAATGTTAGAACAAACGTTCTATTGGATCGAGTCTCCCGGTTCTTGGCGAGCCGTCAGCGGCATGCCCATGGTGGACGTGTAGTCGTCGCGGATCACGCCGTAGCACTCGCAGGACGCCGCTTCGAGGCCGGCGCGATCGAGGATCCTCACGTTTCCGCGCGTGTACTCGATCAGCCCTCGGCGCTGGAGCATCTGCGCGGCGAGCGAGACGCTCGGCCGGTGGGCCCCGAGCATGATCGCGAAGAACTCGTGCGTGAGGTGGAACCCCGCACTGGCCGTACGGTCGTCGGTCATGAGAAGCCAGCGCGCCGCACGCTGATCGAGCGGATGCAGCCGGTTGCAGGCGCCTGTCTGCGCGGCCTGGGTCAGAAACGTCGAGGCGTACCGGCGCACGGCGTCGGCGAGCGGCGAATCGACGTGTTCGGTGAGGTCGCGGGCGGCGCCGACCAGGGTGGAGCCCCGGATCTGGCACACGGTTCGCCGCGGGGAGCTGGGTGCCCCGAGGAACCGCGGGAGTCCGACCACCCCCTCGTAGCCGATGGTGCCCGCCTCGACTCCACGTCCGTCCTGGGTCTCGACGATGACCGAGCAGACCGCGGTCAGCGGGAAGTAGATCTCGTCGAACTGCTGACCCGGCCCGGCGATGTTCTCGGCGAGCTCCAGGTCACGCAGCTCGAGCAGGCTCGAGACGCGTTCGAGCTCGGCGGATGGCAGCGATGCGAGCAGCACGTTTCCGGCTGCCACGCTGGTGGCAATGGGCGACATCTTCGCCTTGATGGAAGTCGAGCTGGTGCCGCACCACGGACCCCACTGCAGGGTGTCCTGGAATCACGCTTCCGGATGCACGACAGGAGTCGGCATGGCCATGCTATCAAACCGTACGGAGAGGCCCCGCGTGCCCGGCTGGCCGGGTCAAATCGGCAGGCGCCGTGCCTGGACGGGCCGGCGGAAGATGAGAAGGGCGGCCGGCAGCAGGAGCAGCCCGAGGGCCACGAGGCCGAGCGTCGCGTACGAGGCGCCCGCCACAACGACCCCCGAGGAGAGGCCCGCGACGGCGGCTGAGCTCCAGACCAGGCCGTCGGCCACGCCCTGCACGCGCGTGCGTTCGGCGATGTGGAGGCCGTGCGTCAGCATCGCCGACGCGGCCACGAAGCCGAGGTTCCAGCCGTACCCGAGGAGGAAAAGCGCGATGGTGAGCAGCACCCCGCCGTCCGGAGGCGCCGCGGCGGAGAGGAGGGCCGCGGCAGCCAGTGTCCCGAGGCCGGCGCCGATGATGCGCGGGCTGCCGAACCGGTCGGTGAGACGTCCGGAGATGGGCGACAGGGCGAACATCCCGAACAGGTGCGCCGACAGGACGATTCCGATCGTGGCGAGGTCATGTCCGTGGTCGCGGAGGTGGAGCGGGGTCATCGTCATGATGAGCACCATCACCACCTGCCCCGCGACGAGCGCGACCAGCCCCACGAGCACCGCCGGGCGTCGCAGCAGGACGGAGAGCGCGGGCGCTTCGGTCCCGGTCGCTCGCGCCTCGAGCGCCGATGGATCGGCGAGCGCATACGGTTCCGGCCGAAGGAGCGCGGCCGCCAGGATCACCGCGAGGCCGATGAAGATGGCCGTCACGACGTACGCCCCCGACAGCGGCGGCAGGCCGGCCGACCCGGCGAGGCCACCAGCCGGGGCGATGAGGTTCGGGCCGGTCACGGCCCCGATCGTCGAGCCCCAGACCACGAAGCCGATGGCCGACGCGCGCCGCTCGGGCCGCGCGAGGTCGGCCGCGACGTAGCGACCGAGCTGCGCTCCGCCGTTCGCAAAGCCGGCGAGGAAGGTCCCGACGAGAAGGAGCGGGATCGAGCCGATGACGACCGCGGCGATCGCGATGCCGGCGCCGATGAGCACCGCGCCCAGCCCCGCCAGCAGGCCGGGGCGCCGGCCGATCCGCAGCATGGCCGCCGACAGCAGCGTCGCCGACGCGGCGGTTCCCAGCACGGCGACCGCGGTCGGCAGTCCCCCGAACGCGGCGTCCCCGGCGATCTCCGCAGCGACGAGCGTGCCGACGGTGCCGGCCGCGATGTAGCCGGTGCTTCCGAGCGCGGAGATCGCGAAGAGGGTCCATAGCATGCGGCGCCGGAGGTGTTCGACACGGGCGGGCTCGATGCCGGCGGCCGTGACGGACGCCCTCGCGATGGCGGGCGGCGGGGGCGCGGTCCCCGTCATCCGGTGGCGTACCGCTCGAGGAAGCGACGGAGCGTCAGTCCGCTCGCGCGATGCTGGGCCGCCACCTCGCGACCGATCCACCGGTAGTGCCACGGCTCGTAGCCGAAGCACGTCTCGTCGGTGGCCCCGGCCGGATAGCTCATGACGAAGCCGTACTCCCACGCGTGCGCGGCCATCCACGCCCCCTCGGCCGTCTCCGCGGCCCAGTCACCCACCCGGCCGGCCCAGCCGGGCGACGTCACGTCGATGGCGGTCCCGAGGTGATGCTCGGAGTGACCTGGTCGGGCCGTGCGCAGCAGGCCGGCGTCGTACCCGAGGCGGGCGACCCAGCTGTCGAAGGTGGCGGCCTGGCTCGCGACCGACCGATGGGCCGACTCCACCGCGATGCTCAGGCCGGCGTCGTCCCATGCCGCGCGCATGGCGGCAAGGTCGTCAAGCAGGACCGCGCGGACGAGCTTGTCCCCCGACGTCCCGCGCAGGCCGGCTCCGGCGGCCACCACGAGATCCTGCGGCGCGGCGCCCGCGGGCAGCGCATACGTGCGGTCGAGGATGACGAGCACCGGGTCCGTCGCCGTGGGTGCGGGAAGGTCGCGGTCGACGCAGTGGTCCGCGACCAGGGCGGCCTGGTAGCGCGCCACGAGGGCGGGCTGCGGCGGACGCGGCCCTTGGCGGGTAGAGGCGAGCCGCTCCGCGGAGATCGCCACGGAGGACGTCGTCGCCACGAGCGACGCCGTTGGCGCGACCGAGCTCGGCAGCGCGGAGGAGTTCGCGCACCCGGCGAGCGTGAGCGCCGCGCACAGGAGCGCGGCCGCGCGGACGCGCCGCGTCACGCGAGCGCCTCGAGCGTCGGGAGGTGCTCGGTGCTCCCGTCGGGCGCGAGCGGCAGGATGGCGACGTGATCGGCCCCCGCCCGGTGCAGCGCTGCGATGCGCTCACGCGCAAGCGCCACCGAGCCGACGGACACCATGGCATCGACGAGACGATCGCTGCCGGGCGGCTCCCAGTCCTCCACGACGAACCCCTGGCGCTCCCACGAGGCGCGATAGTTCGGCGTGCGCAGGTACGGAGCGAGGTAGGCCCGTCCTGCCGCGCGGCCGGCATCGTCCTCGCCCAGGACGACCGGCAGGCTCACGGCGAGGATCGGCCGCGCATCGGCGCGCGCCGAGTCAAGTCGGTTGCGTATCCACGCCACCCGCTCTGGCGTGACGAGGTACGGGAAGGCGCCGTCCGCGTCGGTCGCTGCGAGGTCCGTCATGCGCTCGCGGAGCGCCGCCAGCAGCACCGGCGGCTCCGAAACACCAGGGGCAGTCGGTCCGCGATAGACGGCGGCCCGGTAGGCGGCCAGGTACTCGCGCATCCGGGTCAGGGGACGCGCGTAGTCGTGACCCCGCAGCTTGCCGGCGAGGTGGGGATGGCTCACGCCGAGGCCCAGGATGAAGCGGCCGGCCGTCGCCTCGGACAGCGTCATCGCGCCCATCCGCGCCGCCTGCGCGTCGCGGCCCCAGATGTTGACGATGCTGGTTCCCAGAACGAGCCGCGTCGTCTCGGCCGCGAGCATCCCGAGCAGCGCGAATGGCTCCCGTCCGACGGTCTCCGGGACCCAGAGCGCCGCAAAGCCGAGCTCGTCGACGCGGGCCGCATAGCGCCGCGCCTCAACGGCGGTGAGCGAGTCCAGGTGACCCCAGACGCCCACGCGACCGAGCGCGAGCCCGGTCATGCGAAGCGGTAGCGGAGCATGAGCTCGTCCTCGTGACGCATGACGCTCACCAGGCGCGCGGGCCAGGGCTCCGCGTCGTCGCCGGCGAACGACGCGATCAGCGGCAGCGCGTCGGAGCCGAGAACGAGCGGGCCGATGGTCCAGTACAGCTCGTCCACCAGCCGCTCGGCGAAGAACGCGGCGTTCAGGCGCGGGCCACCCTCGAGCAGCACGGAGGTCACGCCGCGCTCGGCAAGGCGATCGAGGACCCATCGAGGACTCGGCCGCGGCTCGGGTGCGCGGAGGAGCTCGGTGCCGGTGGGTCCCCGCTCGAGGGGATTGTCGGAGCCGACGATGAGGATCCGCGACTCGTCGCCTTCGAACCAGCTGGCGTCCGTCGGAATCGGGCCGGAGCCCGCGACGACGACGCCGATGGGCTGAGGGCTGCGGCCCGCGGCCGCGCGCCGTGCGGCGAGCTCGTCACCCACCCTGAGCCAGACGCCGGACGCCCGGAGCGTCCCTGCGCCGGACAGGACCGCATCAAACGCGGCGCGATAGAGGCGCATGAGGGCGCGATCGGCCCGGCTGGCGAGGCCCTCCGCCGTGCCGCGGAGCTGGGCCCGACCGTCGATGCTGGTCACCATGTTCAGTGCGACCGCGGGCCTGCCCGCGGGGGCCGGCGGCGCCTCGAACGCCGCCATCGCCTCGTCGAGCGGCAGCCCGAGGGCGGGCTGCGGCCAGAGGCGGTCGACGACGTGGGCCGGCATGCTGCCGATGCTACCGCGCGGCGAGGGTGAAACAATTCCCGCGCGGCGCGCGCCATGTTCCGAGGCCCGCCCCAGGTCAGCGCTCGATCGGCCGATGCTCCTCGGCGGCGGCGAGCTGGTCGGCGTCGAGCGAGATCTCGACTCGTGACGGCGTCAGCCCGGTCACCGCATCGGCGGGGACGACCCGCGTCGGCCCGCCGCTGTAGGGGTTGACCGCGACGCCGTGGAAGATCCCCTCGGTTTCGGTGCCGAGCATGGCGTCGACCCGCCCGAGCTCCTCGCCGTTCGTGCCGACCACGAGCGTATCGGCCTCGACGTAGTTCCAGGCGACCGGATCGTCCGGTCCGGGGAGGTCGAGATGCGAGGCCTCCGGCTCACCCGGGCCGCCGGTGTCGTCGGCGCGGTCTCCGGGCGGCAGCCGGTCGAGCTGCGGGTCCAAACCGCCTTTCATGCCCGGGTCGTCGATGGCACCCGGCTGCCGGTCGAAATCGGTCATGCGGTGATCTTCGCACGTGCGATGCCATCGGCTCAGTCGAAGAGCCGCTCGAGGTGCCAGGTGCCTCGGATCTCGTCGAGGAAGATCGTGCACAGGAGCCCCGAGCGGGTCACCACCTTGTAGCAGGCACGGGCGACCGGGTCGCGCCACCAGCCGTCGTCGACGCGCCACCGGTTGCAGATGCCGAGCTCGCCGTGATCGGTCCCGTCCATCCGCAGGCGCAGCGGGCTCCCGTCACGGTCGGTTTCGACCTGGACCAGCGGGTGGTCCGGGTATCGGCGCGTCACTGGCCGATGTCGACGAGCCGCGACCGATGCTCGGGCAGCGCCGCGGCCGGGCGATCCACCACGGCCCGCCACAGGCGGCCCTCCCCGAACCGGTGCCGGATCCGCTCCAGCGACCAGCGCAGCTCCTCCCATCGGCCCGCGCGCGCCTCGAAGGCAGGCAGCTGACGGCTGGAGGGATCGGAGAGCCGATCGAAGGCCAGGCGGACCGATGCGATCCGCGGCTCCTCACGATCTTCATCCGCATCCTGCGAATTAGCACTGGTGGTACTGCTACGTGACTCCACGGCCGATGAATGGAGGGTCGGCGCAGGCGACGACATAGGTTTGCCAAGATTCTGGGCCCACTCGCGGACCCGATCGCTCTGCAGCTCCCGCGTACCAGTATCCACGGGAATATTCAGGAGGAACCGGGCGCGGCAAGCGGCCTCGAGGCGGCTCAGGAGCAGGCGCGCGATCCAGTCCGGCTCGAGCGCCGGCTGCGGGAAGGGCTGGGCGACCCGGAGCGCGGGCGCATCCTCGAACGTCAGCGTCAGGACCGCGCGGCCCGGGGCCAGATGGCGGACGCGGAGCCGCTCACACAGCTCGGCGGCCAGGCGCCGGAGCGTGAGCCCCACCGAGCCGATGCCCTCCAGCGGCGGGTCGAACGTCGCCCCGGCGACCACGCGCTCCGGGCGCCGCCGTGGAACGATCGGCCGGGGATCGTGGCCGCGCGCGAGTGCCTGGAGGCGCTCTCCGGCGGTGCCGAACTGCGCCCCGACCGCCGAGCGCGGCAGGTCGGCGAGCTGTCCCATCGCAGTGAGCCCGAAGAGCGCGAAGCGCTGCCGCGTGGCGACGTCCGCGGGGAGCAGGGCCAGCGACAGCTCGCGCAGCGCGTCGCGCGAGGGGGCGACACCGAGCGGCAGCGCGTGGTACGCGGCCGGCGCCCCGGGGCGATCGGTGCGCGCGAGGCGAGCGGCGAGCGTCGCGAGCCAGCGGTTGTCGCCGACGCCGCAGCGCACGGAGAGTGGGGCCACGGTGCGCGCCAGCATCACCGCCCGTGCCGCGACCCGGCGTTCCGTGCCCCACGTCGGCCCGAGACCGGTCACGTCGACGAGGGCCACGCCCACGTCCACCGCCTCCACCCGTGGGGAGAGATCGTCGAGCGCGTCGAGCATCCTCGGGAACGAGGTCGTATCGGCGTCGGGCGCGCGCAGGTCCGGCCAGACGAGTGCGAGCAGCCGCGTCATCGGGTCAGGCGCTCACCACGCTGAGCTCCGGACGCTCCACGGGAAGGACCTCGACGATTCGAGGCTCGGCGAGCGCGGGCAGCAGCGGGTCGATCCGGCGCCCCTCGCCGAACCACAGGTCGAGCTCCGCGATGCCTCCCGCCAGCGACCAGCGGTGTCGCTCGACGCTGGCGTGCACGCGCTGCCCGATGACGTCGCTGCCGACCGCGAGCCACGCCGTGCGTCGCAACGCCACCCGGACGCCGGCCACCGTGCCCGCGATCGCCCGGCCGGCCGGGGCGAGGAGCAGCGCGACGGTGGTCGCGGAACGGGCGACGAGCGAGCCGAACCGATCGAGCGCGCGCCGATCCGGGGCCGCCCGCCGGCCGAGGTCGAGAACGAGGGCGTCGATCAGCCCCGAGCGCGCGAGCCACGCCGCGAGGTCGATCGCCTCCGCGGGATCGCGCGGGCGCGCGACGAGGAGCCAGTCGAAGCTCACCCCGACTCGCGCGGCGACGGCCGGATCGAAGGTGCCGTCGAGGTCGAGCCAGGCCGTCAGGCCACCGGCCTCCTGGCACGCGGCCAGGGTCCCGAGCGCGAGCGTGGTCCCGCCGCTCCCCGCCGGACCGTCGAGGAGCGTGAGCGCGCCGCGCGGCCAGCCTCCGGTGCCGAGGGCGGCGTCGAGCGTCGAATGACCGGTCGAGACCGATGGACGGGCGTGATCGAGCGCCGGCGCCTCGCTACCCCGCCGCATCTGCAGCCCGCGGGCGCGAAGCGCCTCGAGGGCGGTCGCCAGGGAGGGCGAGACGGAGGCATCGGTCCTCATCGGACCAGCTATGATAGAACAGATGTTCTAGATGGGGAAGACCTGAATTCGCTTGCTATACTCGGCCGCGGCCCGTGGGGATGTAGCTCAGCTGGGAGAGCACCGCGTTCGCATCGCGGGGGTCAGGGGTTCGAGTCCCCTCATCTCCACCACATTCGCCCCTCGTCTACGGTCGCGTGGCGCCCGGAGGGCCGTTAGGACCACTTGCCTCGCCCGGGTAGCATGTCCGCACATCGATCCGGGCGATCGCCCGTGAGCACACTGGAGGGAGCCCGTGACCAGACCCGTCCTACCCATCGTCGGCCTCGTCGTCCTCGCATTCGCCCTCGCGGCCTGCGGCGACGTCAGCGTGTCCGCCACTCCAATCGCCGCGGAGAGCGAGCCCGCCGCGGAGAGCGAGCCCGCCGCGGAGAGCGAGCCCGCCGAGGCGACCCCCGCGCCGCAGACCGGCGAGCGCCTCGCCGACATCCAGGACCGTGGAACGCTGATCTGCGGCGTGAACGGCAGCCTGGCCGGATTCAGCTTCCTGGAGGCCGATGGAACGAACACCGGCTTCGACGCCGACTTCTGCCGAGCAGTGGCCGCGGCGGTCCTCGGCGACCCCGAGGCCGTCGAGTTCCGTGCTCTCACCGCCGACGCGCGCGGGCCGGCCCTCCAGACCGGCGAGGTCGACGTCCTCATCCGCAACACGACATGGACGGTCACCCGCGACACGACGTGGGGGCTCTTCGGGCCGACCACCTTCTACGACGGCCAGGCGATCATGGTCAACGCTTCCCTCGGCGCGGCCTCCATCGAGGACCTGGCGGGCGCGACGATCTGCGTCCAGTCCGGCACCACGACGGAGCTCAACCTGACCGACCGGATGCGCGAGCTGGGCATCGAGTACACCCCGGCCGTCTTCGCTGACATCGATCCGACGTATGCCGCGTACGCCGAGGGCGCGTGCGACGCGGTCACCAGCGACCGCTCGCAGCTCGTCTCTCGGCGGACCAGCCTCGAGGATCCGTCCGCGCACGTGATCCTTGACGACGTCCTGTCGAAGGAGCCGCTCGGCCCCGTCGTCCCGCTCGGCGACGACCAGTGGTTCAACGTGGTCCGCTGGACCGTCTTCGCCACGATCGAGGCGGAGGAGCTCGGCATCACGCAGGCGAACGTCCAGGAGATGGCCGACACGAGCGAGAACCCCGTCGTCCTCCGCCTGCTCGGCGGCGAGGGTGAGCTCGGTGCGCTCCTGGGCCTCGACAACGACTGGGTGGTCAACGTGATCAGCGCCGTGGGCAACTACGGCGAGATCTACGACCGCAACCTCGGGCCGGAGACTCCCTTCGCGCTCGAGCGAGGGCTGAACGCCCTGTGGTCGGATCGCGGCCTCCTCTACGCGCCTCCGTACCGCTAGTCCGACCTGACGGACTCGGGGCGGGCGACGAGCCCGCCTCGAGCCTGACCTCTCGCTGGCTCGGACCAGATGACCTCGAGTCCGTCAGCCCGGTCGGGCCCGGGCGTGGCGCCGTGGCGCGACGTCCGGGTCATTCGGGTGGCGGCCCAGGTGCTCGTCGTCGGGCTCGTCGGCCTGCTGGTCGCCTACCTCCTGCGCAACCTGCTCAGCGCGATGGACGACCGCGGGCTGGGCTTCGGGTACAGATTCCTCGACTCGACCGCGGGCTTCGAGATCTCCGAGACGCCGATCCCGTACTCGGCGACCGACACCTACGGCCAGGCGTTCCTGGTCGGGCTCCTCAACACCCTCTTCGTGAGCGCGGTCGGCATCGTCCTCGCCACCCTCCTCGGCCTGGTCGTGGGCGTCGCGCGCCTGTCACGCAACTTCCTGGTGAACCGGGTGGCGGCCAGCTACGTCGAGGTCATGCGCAACACCCCCCTCCTGGTCCAGCTCTTCTTCCTCTACGCCTTCCTCCTCCAGCTTCCCGGCGTCGCCGATTCGGTCGCCCTGCCCGGCGGGATCTTCCTCAACCAGCGCGGGCTCTCGCTGCCCGCGCCCGTGGTCTCGCCGACGTTCGGGACCTGGATGGCCTTCGTGGCGGCGGGCGTCGCCCTCGCGATCGTCGCGCGCCGATTCCTGCCGCGCGGGAGGCGCTGGATCGGCCTGCTGGCCATCATCCTCGTCCCCCTCGCGGGATGGATCCTGCTCGGCGAGGCCCCCATCGGTGTCGACGTGCCCGCATTGCAGCGCTTCAACTTCACCGGTGGCATGACGCTCTCGTCGGGCTTCACCGCGCTGCTGGTCGGCCTCGTGCTCTACACGGCGGCATTCATCGGCGAGGTCGTCCGCGGCGGCATCCTGGCCGTGCGCCGCGGGCAGGTCGAGGCGGCGCGAGCCCTCGGCCTGTCCGAGGGACACATCCTTCGGCTGGTCGTGTTTCCACAGGCCCTGCGGGTCATCGTCCCGCCACTGACCAACCAGTACCTCAACCTCGCCAAGAACTCGAGCCTGGCCATCGCCATCGGCTACCCCGACCTGTTCAGCGTGAGCCAGACGATGGCGAACCAGACGGGGCAGCCGGTCTCGGTCATCGCGCTCGTGATGGGCACCTACCTCTCGATCAGCCTCGTGACGTCGCTGCTCATGAACCTCTACAACCGGCGCGTGCAGGTCCTCGAGCGATGAGGACGAGCCGATGACGGCCGAGACACTTCCACCTCCGCGGACCACGGTCGGGCCCATCGCGTGGCTGCGCGAGAACCTCTTCGCGGGCTGGTTCAACTCGCTGCTCACCGTCGTGGTCGGCGGGCTGCTGCTGCTCGTGCTTGTCCAGGTCGCCGGCTGGGCGCTCACGGAGGCCCGCTGGGGCGTGGTCACCTCGAACCTGCGACTGTTCCTGATCGGCCAGTACCCCGCCGAACAGGCGTGGCGGGTGTGGCTGAGCCTCGCGATCATCTCGACGCTGTCCGGGCTGTCCGCCGGCATCTTCGGCGCGGCAACCCGCACCCTCGGTGCGTCGCTGGCGGCGGGGCAGGTGCTCATTGCGGTGCTCGCCGCGGCGTCCGACATGGGGTGGATCGCCAGCGCGGCGCTGCTGTTCAACGCGGCGATCCTCGCCGCGGCGTTCGTGGTGAGCCTGCGCTGGCGCATCCCGCGGCGCGCCCTCGTCATCCTGTGGCTGGTCTCGCTCCCCGTCTCCTTCTTCCTGCTCAGCGGCCTCGGCACCGCGGCCGTGCCGACCGTCGGCACCAGCCTGTGGGGTGGGCTGCTCCTCACGTTCCTGCTGGCGATCGTGGGGATCGTGCTCTCGTTCCCGTTCGGCGTGCTGCTCGCCCTCGGCCGACGCAGCAGCCTGCCCGCCGTCCGGATCCTGAGCACGGTCTACATCGAGGTGATCAGGGGCGTCCCGCTCATCACGATCCTGTTCATGGCGGACATCATGCTGCCGCTGTTCCTGCCCGGCGAGGTGCGCATCGACCGCGTCCTGCGCGCCATGGGCGGGATCACGCTCTTCTCGGCGGCCTACGTCGCCGAGAACGTGCGCGGCGGCCTGCAGGCGATCCCGACGGGGCAGGGGGAGGCGGCCAGCGCCCTGGGGCTGAACACGTTCCAGACGAACGTCTTCATCGTCCTGCCGCAGGCGCTACGCTCGGTCATCCCGGCGAACGTCGGCCTGTTCATCAGCCTGCTGAAGGACACGACGCTCGTCGTCATCATCGGCCTACTCGAGCTGCTGGGCATCGGACGCGCGGTGCTGGCACAGTCCGAGTGGTTCGGCGCGCAGCTGGAGGTCTACGTGTTCGTGGCGGCCGTCTTCTTCGTCATGTGCTACGCGATGTCGCAGGCGAGCTACCGGCTCGAGGCGTCGATGGGCGTGGGAACGCGATGACCGACGACATCATCGTCGCGCGCGACGTTCACAAGTGGTTCGGGCAGCTGCACGTGCTGCGCGGGATCGACCTGAGCGTGAAGGCCGGCGAGGTCGTGGTGATCTTCGGCGCATCGGGCTCAGGGAAGTCGACCTTCATCCGCACCATCAACCGCCTCGAGGAGCACCAGCGCGGACAGATCGTGGTGGATGGCATCGAGATGACAAACGACATCCGCAACATCGCCGCCATCCGCAGCGAGATCGGGATGGTGTTCCAGTCGTTCAACCTGTTCCCACATCTGACCGCGCTCCAGAACATCACCCTCGCACCGACGAGGGTGCGCCGATGGTCGCGCGCGCGTGCCGAGGAGGCCGGCATGAAGCTGCTCAACCGGGTCGGCATCCCGGAGCAGGCGCACAAGTACCCCGCGCAGCTGTCCGGCGGCCAGCAGCAGCGCGTCGCCATCGCGCGCGCCCTCGCAATGCAGCCGAAGATCATGCTCTTCGACGAGCCGACCTCCGCCCTCGATCCCGAGATGATCAGCGAGGTGCTCGACGTGATGCGCGAGCTCGCCGGGACGGGCATGACGATGGTGTGCGTGACCCACGAGATGGGCTTCGCCCGCGCGGTCGCCAACCGGATGGTCTTCTTCGACGAGGGCGTCATCGTCGAGGAGGGCCCGCCCAAGCAGATCTTCGAGGCACCGACGCAGGAGCGGACCAAGCGCTTCCTGTCACAGATCCTGCACTAGAGCGCCGGCTGAGCCGGTGTAAATCTGCGCAAATCTATGTCGCAGACTTGACAACGATCTTCAACCGACCCTAGCCTCGCCGGGTCCACCTCATCGGGGTCACGCGGTCGAATGCCTCCGGCATCACCTGCCATCGACGATATCAGCGTCCGCTTCGCCACCTTCCGCGACCAGCCCGCGACGGAGCGCGCTCGCTTCGCCGCCGAGCTTGCGGACACGATCGGTGACGAACGGATGCTGCTGGACACGTGCCACCGGGTCGAGCTCGTGACCGTGCAGCCTGGCTCGCCCCCGCCCACCGCCGCAGGGCTCGTGCGGGGTCATGACGCGGTCAGGCGCGTCTTCGAGGTCGTCGGCGGGTTCGACTCGGCCGTGGTCGCCGAGGAGCAGCTCCTGGGCCAGGTGCGAGCCACCTACGAGGCCGCGCTGGCGGCCGGGTCGACCGGGCCGGTGCTGAACGAGCTGTTCCGCAGAGCGCTGCGCTTCGGGCGTCTCGTGCGGACGCGCGCCCGGCCCGGCGCCGACCGATCACTGGCAGACCGTGGCGCGGCGTGGTTGTCCGAGCGCCTGCCGGCATCGGCGCGTGTCACCATCGTCGGGACCGGCGAGATGGGGCGCCTGGTCGCGAGCCGTCTCGCGACGGCCGGACACCCGCTGACCGTGGTCTCCGCCTCTGCCGACCGCGCCGGCCGCCTAGCGGAGGCCCTCCCGGGTGCTGATCATCGCGTCTACGTCGGGATCCTCGGCGCGGAGGCGATGATCGACGCGGAGGCGATCGTGCTCGCCATCAGGCCGAGAGCGCCGGTGGTGACTCCCGAGCTGCTCGACGTGGCTGGGCGGCCGTGGATCCTCGATCTCTCTTCCCCGAGCGCGGTGGAGGCCGGCCTCACCGACGAGCTGGGCGAGCGGCTGCTGACGGTCGACGGCCTCGGCGCGCTCGCCGGGTCCGTCCCGGTGCTCGCGGAGACGGCCGAGCGTCGGCTCCGCACCGAGCTCGACGCCGAGGTCGTGCGGTTCGCGGCCTGGCTCGAGAGCCGACGCGGAGCCGATGCGGTCAGCGTCCTCCATCGCGAGGCGGACGCACTCCGTCAACGACACCTCGACCGCCTGCGTCATCGGGCGCAGCTGGATGCCGACCAGCTCGCAGCGGTGGATGCCGCGACCGCGGCAATGGTCGCAGAGCTCCTCCACGGGCCGACGGTCGAGATCAGGCGGGCAGGGGTCGATGCCGCGCTGGTGCGTCGGCTGTTCGGAGTCGACGGGTGACGATCGGTCCAACGGTCCGCGTCGGGACGCGGCGGAGCCGGCTCGCCCTGGCGCAGGCGACGATCGCGGTACGGGCGCTCCCGCCACGGCTCGGCACGCCGGAGATCGTGACAATCGTCACCGAGGGCGATGCGATCAGCGCGCGGCAGCCGCACGGCGGATGGGTGGTGGCCAACGGGCAGTTCACCGCGGAGCTCGGCAGCGCGCTCCTCGAGGGCCGCGTCGACCTCGTCGTTCACTCGTTCAAGGACCTGCCCACCGAACCGGTCGAGGGCCTCGTGATCGCCGCGGTACTCGAGCGTGGCGATGCCCGGGACTGTCTGCTCGCCGCCGTGGGCGGTGGCCTGGACGCCATGCCGCGGGCTGGCCGGGTGGGCACGAGCTCACCCCGCCGCGTCGCCCAGCTGTCCGCGCGCCGCCCCGACCTGGTGGCGGTGCCGATGCGCGGCAACGTCGAGACGCGCCTGCAACGCCTGCGCGAGGGCGAGTTCGACGGCCTGATCCTGGCAGCGGCCGGACTGGACCGGCTCGGCATCGACGTTCCGCCGGCCGCGCGACTGCCGTTCGAGATCATGCTCCCTGCCCCGGCCCAGGGCGCGCTCGCGCTCCAGGTGCGAGCCGACGACACGGCGTTGCTCGATGCCCTCGCGCCCCTTGACCACCGTCCGACGCGGGTTGCCGTCGAGGCGGAGCGAGCGCTGCTGCGCGAGATCGGGGGCGGGTGCCTCGCCCCGCTCGGCGCGCTCGGCGAGGTGCTCGGCGAGCGCCTCCGACTGCGCGCCGCCTTCGAGGTGCGCGGCGGGCTCAGCCGCGCCGAGGCAGCCGGGCCCGTGGCCGAGGCCGCGCGGGTGGTGCGCCATGTCGCCCACGACCTCGCAACGGCGACGGTGACCGCGTGATGCATCGCGTGCTGGTGACGCGTCCCGCCCAGCAGGCGCCCGAGCTTGATCGGCTGCTGGC
>JBDTWT010000016.1:0-15884 GCA_040006555.1 Chloroflexota bacterium | reverse complement strand
GGCTCGACGGCGCGATCGGGTCGCTGGGACACGATCTCGTCGCGTCCCATGGCGCGAAGAAGCCGGCGCTCGGCCACCTCGCGCGTCGATCCCGCCATCAGCGCGCGGAACCGCGCGGCGACCGGATCGAAGAGCGCGATCGTGACCACCACGGCGAGCGCGGTGACCAGCGGAAGCTCGATCCCGAGCACGGACGAGGCGAGCGTCTCGAGGCCCAGGAGCAGCGCCACGTAGGCCACGATCCCGAGGCCGGCGAGGAGCGACCACCAGAACGCGCGACCCGCCACGTCGGCCGAGATGAAGAGGTGCTGCGCAAGCACCGCGTAGGCGGCCATCACCGTGGCGACCGCGACCAACGAGACGCCGATCCACTTCGGACCGCCGTACTCCTCGGGGAGGATGCGCGCCATGCCGCCGACGACGCCCAGGGCGACCGTCGCGAGCGCGAAGAGGATCTGGCGCCGCCGCACCCGGTCTTCCCCGGCCCGGGAGAGGCCGACCGCCAGGTATGCGACCGCGGCACCGAAGTACAGGGCTCGCAGGCCGATGAACGCCCAACCGGTCGCCGCGCCGGGGATGCCGAACGGCTCCCAGAACGGCGGCCCGTCGACGACGATCGGGTGCGCCGGATCGAGCACGGCCTGGAGGCCCGCGGCGATCCCCAGCGCGTAGCCGCTCGCGAGCAGGCAGGTGGCGAGCAGCGACCGTCTGCCTTCGATGGCGACGGATATGGCGATGTGCACGGTCGCCGGCGGCAGCAGGAACGCGGCAACGTCCTCGATGGCGTTGACGGTCGGGTGGATGGCGGCGTCCGTCCCGATGCGCTGGACGATGATCGCGACGGACCACACCACCAGCAGCAGACAGATGAAGCCGAAGACGGGCGCGCCGCGCGAACGGCGCGACCGGGTCACGACCAACAGGCCCAGCCACGTGGCGAGGACCGCGATCGCGGCATGCGCGGCGAGCTCGAGGTCAAGGGACAGCTCGGATACCCCTTTCCCGACGACCATCGGCCACGGTACGCCCATGTGCGCGGGCGCGGCAAGAGCGCGCGGCTACGGCAGCGCCCTCCCGAGGAACTCGTTGAGCCACGTCCCGTAGTCGGCCGCGCAGACCTCGTCGATCTTGCCGTGGCCCGCATCGGCGCAGATGTGCACCGTGACGTCGACCCCGGCCGCCTCCGCGGCGACGCGCAGCTCCTCGGCCGACGCCGGTGGCGCATCGCGGTCGGCACCGCCGTGCACGAGGAGGAGCGGCCGCGTGCCGAGCTCGTCCACGGCCGCGACCGGGTCCTGGCCGAGCACGTTCTCGCCGGTCCGCAGCCAGCTGCCGAGCCATATGGCGGGCCAGAGCAGCTCGCCGGGGTGTCCGGCGTTGTCGACGCGCGCGACCATCGCCCGCTTCAACGTGTCGTGCGTCGAGGCCAGGATCAGCGCATCCACGCGCGCGTCGCGCGCCGCGACGTTCACGGCCGTGTGCCCACCCATCGACTCGCCCAGGACGGCGATCCGCCCCGGAGCCTTGGTGCGCTCGAGCCAGTCGAGGATGGCCTCCAGGTCGCGCTGCTCGCGGATGCCCTGGGTCGTGATGTCGCCCGTGCTCTGCTGTCCGTTGCGCAGGTCGAACAGGACGAGGTTGTATCGGTCGTGGATGAAGGTCGCGTGGTCGAGCATCGAGCTCTTGCTCGAGCCGTAGCCGTGGACCAGCACGACCGTCGGCCCGTCCGGGGCCGATCCGGATGCGGACGGGATCCACCAGCCGGCGAGCCGGATGCCGTCATCGGTCACGACCTCGTCGCCGGCCTCCTGGCCGAAGGTGTCGCAGTCCTGTCGGTCGGGCTCTCTCTCGCGCAGTCCCTCATCGGTCTCGAGGTCGTAGTTGATCGCCTCGTACGCCCAGCCCAGGTCAGCCGGCGTCCGGCAGTCGCGATTCGGGTCCGGAGGATGGGCAAGCTGGCCGGAACCCTCCCAACCGACATAGCCGAAATAGCCGATGACGATCGCGGCGAGCAGGAGCGCCGCGATCCGGCCCAGGCGTCGGCGTGTCATGCGCCGATTCTCTCCGGCTTCTCTGCGGTCGAACAGCGGACTCGCGCGAAATTGTGACTTCGGAAGTTACGTGGGGCCCCAGACGCCAGCCCAGGTCCGCCGCGTCGGCGTCGGCTTCGAGTGCAGGCCTCCTCCAGGCGGCCCACGTAACACTGGAAGTTACAAATTGCCCCTCAGAGGCGTGCTGCGATGTCCTCCACGATCGTGCGGCCGCGGAGCGCGTGGAGCCACTCGTTGGGGATGCCGTCCATCCCGTAGACGAGGCCCGCCAGGCCACCGGCGATGGCGGCGGTCGTATCGGTGTCGTGTCCGTAGCCGATCGCGCGCTCGATGCACTCGGAGTACGAGCCGCTCAACGCGAAGGCCTCCCACGCCGACCACAACGCGTCCAGCACGTAGGCGCGCCCCCAGCGAACGCCGGGGTTGGACCGATGCGTCACGAGCTCCGTCAGCGCCCTCTGCATGTCTGGCCGCCCGTGGTAGGTATCGGCCTCCAGTCGCTTGATCGACGCGTCCAGCGCAGCCGCCGCGTTGGTCTGTCCGGTGAGGAGCGCCCGAGCGATGAGGACGTAGAGGGCGCAGGTCACCTGGCAGCGGGGATGCCCGTGGGTCACGCGGCTCGCGAGGTGCGCACGCTCGATGAGGGTGGCGTTGTCGGCGTCCTCGTCCCACAGGGCGATGGGCAGGATCCGCATCAGGCTGCCGTTGCCGCAGTCGCGTTCCTCGGTGCCGCCGGCCTCGATGGCGTCGACCCCCGCTCGCAGGCGCACGAGCGCGCGGCTCGTCGCCCCGCCGATGTCGAATGCGCCATCGCCGTCGGGCGTGTACGCCGCGAGGTCGACCCAGACGAGCGCGCGCTTCCCCTGGTCCCGGGGATGGAATCCGACGGTTGCCAGCGAGTCGGCGAGGGCGAGCATGAGCGCGCCGTCGTCACTCCAGGTTCCGGGTGGCTGGCCGTGACGGCCTCCGCCGCGCACCTCGACCGCGCCGATGCCCTCCGGTCCGCTGCCCTCGTACGGCACGCCGAGCGCGTCGCCCACCAGGTGCCCATAGATGGCGCCGCGCACGCGTGCGGATCGGTCGCTCTTACCTGTCGGCTGCGTGGTCAGCGTGGTCCTCGTGATCGGCGGTCCTGTCCGACGATACCGCCGAGCCGACGCCCAGGTTCACGCTCGGCACGGAGGATGCTTAGGTAAGCACCGGGGGGAACCAATGTGCGGTTGCGGCGTCGGTCAGGGATCTGGCCGGCGCCGTCGGTCGCTTCTCTTCGGTATGCTGACGAGTGATGCGCAATATCCTCATCGTCGCAGTGCCCATTGGCCACGCCATCCTGTTCGGGACGTACTTCCTGTTCAGCGGAGATGCCGCGGGGACGGCGATGTCCGTGATCTTCGCCATCGCCATGGGCCTGATGCTCTACATCCTGCTGCCGACCGTGCGCGACGTCGGGCCGACCGCCCCCGTGGATCCGGCATGGGTCGCGCGCGATCGGGTGCCGCAGCTGGAGACCGCCGAGGACTGATCGGCTGCGGCATCGGTCGTGCATTGGTTGGCCGCGTGACCGCCAAGCGGGCCGGGCCTTCCAGCCGTGCCCTCGTCCTCGTCGTCGACGACTCGCACGAGATGCGAGCGCTGATCGCCGACGTCCTGGCGGAGGAGGGGTTCGAGGTCCTCGCCGCAGCCTCCGGGGGCCGTGCGCTGACCCTCATGGCCGAGCGCAGACCGGACCTCGTGATCACCGACCTCCTGATGCCCGGAATGGATGGGTTCACGCTGCGCGGGGAGATGCTGCGCCGCGCCGACCTGGCCCAGGTGCCCGTCGTGGTGCTGTCCGCCTTCTGGCAGCGCCCGTCCGAGACCCTGGATGTCGTGGACGTCATCGCGAAGCCACTCGACCTCGATCGGCTGCTGGCGGTCGTGCGGCGTGCCCTCGACGGGGCCGATCCAGAAGCCGCGGGCAGGAGTCGTGGCACACGCGCCGCCGGATTTGTCGCTTCGAACGTTACGTGGGGGCGGTAGAAGGTCGGCGCGCGGCCGTGTCGATCCCGCGCTCCGACTGAGGGCGTTTGGAGCCCCGATGCCCCTCTCGGATATCCTCGTCGCGATGCCTCGCGCCATCGCCTCCCGCCGTCGGCTGCTGCCCTGGCTCGTCACGCTCTTGGCGCTGCTCGCCCTTGTGGCGCCCGGCCTGGTGCGGGCGGAACGGCCGCAGCAGCTCACCGAGCGCCTGACCGACCTCGCCGGCGTCTTCACCGATGGCCAACGCGGCGAGGCGGAGTCCGCGATCGAGTCCGTGGCCGACGACGTGTCGCTCTGGGCGCTCTTCGTCCGCACCACCGACGGCACCCCCGCCCCTGACTACGCGGAGGAAGTGGCGGCTCTCAACGGGCTGGGCGGCAACGATGCCGTCCTGGTGGTCGCGACCGAGGACCGCCGCTACGCGCTGTGGGTCGGCCCGCTCCTCGACGAGGTCGGCGACGACGAGATCGACATCATCCTGGCCGAGGCCGTCGAGCCCCAGCTCGCGGCGGGCGAGTGGGGACTCGCAGTGGTCGCCGCCGCCGACGGCCTGGTCGAGGCGCTGGAAGGCACCCGCGCGCAGGAGCCGGAGCCGGAACAGCCCGATGACGGCGCGGCGGCACCGGGGGACGGCGGCGGCTCGTTCCCGTGGGCCGCGGTCGGCATCCTGGCGGCAATCGTCGCGGCGCTGTGGATCTGGAACCGGTGGCGGTCGAGTCGCGCCGCGGGGCTCGATGCGGAGGAACGTGACAGGAAGCTGGGCGGGCTGGCGCGCCAGGGGAACGCGATGCTCATCGAGACCGATGAGCTCATCCGGCACGACGCGCAGGAGCTCGGATTCGCGGAGGCCCAGTTCGGCGCCGCGGAGGCGAAGACGTTCCGCGAGGCCCTCGACGCCGCGCGTGTTGAGCTGCAGGCGGCCTTCACCGCCCGCCAGCGCCTCGACGACGCGACGCCCGAGACGCCGGCCGACCGCGAGGCGCTGCTGAACGAGGTCGTGGCGCGCTGCACGAAGGCACAGGAGCTCCTGACGACGCAGACCGAGCGCTTCCGACAGCTGCGCGACCTCGAGCGGCGCGCGCCCGAGCTCCTGGCGGCGCTGCCCGCGGCCATCGACGCGGTCGAGGCCAGGCTGCCCGACACGGACGCCAAGCTGGAAGCACTGGTCGCGGACGCCCCCGGTGCGGCGCGGTCGGTGCGAGGGAACCAGGCCGAGGCGCGCAAGCGCATCGAGCTGGCGCGCACCACGGCCGCGGCTGGCAGCAACGCGCTGGCGGGCAGTGACGCCTCCGCGGCGGGCCGTGCCGTGAAGGCGGCGCAGGACGCGCTCGCGCAGGCGGCCGCGCTCCTCGACGCCATCGACAAACAGGCGACGGCACTGGCCGATGCGCAGGCCGGGCTCCCCGCCGCCCTCGAGCAGGCGCGCGCCGACGTTGCGGCGGCGGCCGAGGCGGTGGAAGGAACGACCGACCGGTCGCAGACCGACGAGCTCGGCGGCGCGCGTCGGAAGCTCGCTGGCGCCGAGGCCGCGGCCACGGGAGGGGAGCGCGACGTGGTCAAGGCATTCTGGTTGGCGCGCGAGGCCGAGGCCGCGGCGGACGCCGTGCTGGCCGCGGTGCAGGAGGGGGAGGAGCGTACGGCGCGTGAGCTCGCCGCGGTCGACGCGGAGGTCCAGGCCGCGGCCATCAGCCTGGACCGCGCGGAGGACTTCGTCAGCGCCCGGCGCCACGGCGTCGGCCGCCAGGCCCGCACTCGGCTCTCGGAGGCGCGACTCAGCCTCGAGCGCGCCCTCGGGCTTCGCGACCGAGACCCGCAGGCCGCGACGAAGGCGGCGCAGCGCGCGCGTGCCCTCGCCGACCAGGCGTACGAGGAAGCCTCCTCGCAGTTCGACGCGGGTGGCCAGGGCGGGAACGTGGTGATCGGCGGGCGTCGCTATCGCACGGGCAACGACGACTGGGGGCAGGATATCGGTGGTGCCATCCTTGGTGGCATCATCGGTTCGATCCTGAGCGGCGGGGGCCGCGGCGGGGGAGGAGGCGGCTTCGGCGGGGGCTTCGGGGGCGGCGGCGGCGGCGGCTTTGGAGGCTTCGGAGGCGGGGGAGGAGGCGGCCGCTCATCTGGCGGCGGCTTCGGCGGTGGCGGCGGTCGCTCCCGCGGAGGCGGCTGGTAGGCACGACTTTCGCATCGGTCCAATGCAGGACCCGTAAACAACCGGGACAACAAGGAGACCAGAAATGGCGCAGACGACGATCCTGGGACGCATCGGTCAGCTGATGCGCGCAAACATCAACGCCATGCTCGATGGCGCGGAGGACCCCGAGCGCATGCTCGACCAGCTGGTCCGCGACTTCACGAACAACATCGCCGAAGCGGAGGAGGCGGTCGCGCAGACCGTCGGCAACCTTCGGCTCCTCGAGGAGGATCAGCGGGAGGCCCAGGCAGCGTTGGCCGACTGGGGCTCGAAGGCGCAGGCCGCCGCACGCAAGGCCGATGAGTCACGGACGTCGGGCAACAGCGCCGATGCCTCGCGCTTCGACGAGCTCGCCAAGATCGCGATCCGGCGCCAGATCAGCTTCGAGGGCCAGGTGAAGACCTTCGACTCGCAGATCGCCCAGCAGACCGAGCTCACCGAGAGCCTGAAGGACGGTCTGAACAAGCTCCGCGTCAAGCGCGAGGAGCTGGTCCAGAAGCGCGACGAGCTCGTCTCACGCGCGAAGATGGCCTCCGCTCAGCGACAGGTCCAGGAGGCCGTCCGCGACGTCTCCGTCATGGATCCCACCTCGGAGCTCAACCGCTTCGAGGAGCGCGTCCGACGCGAGGAGGCCATGGCCCGTGGCATGAGCGAGGTCGCCGCGAGCTCGCTCGAGGAGGAGTTCGCATCTCTCGAGGACGCGGACACCGAGGCCGAGGTCGAGTCGCGCCTCTCCCAGCTGCGCTCGGGCGCCACGGCTGGCGCGGGGAGTAGCTCCTAGAACTGTCGTCGATGAGTGGACTTAGCTAAGGGACGAAGTCCACCCCTTTGCCCAGTCGTCGTCCCAACCGACCAGCACCAAAGGAGGATCTCTTGAACGCCTCAGCCGGATCGATCCTGCTCATCGTGGCCGTCATCCTGTTCATCCTGTCGGCCGTCGGCATCGCGCTCGGGACCATCAACCTGGTCTCCGTCGGGCTTGCCGCCTTCGCCGGCTCCTTCCTCGTCGGCAGCTGGCGGCGCTAGTCACGGCGATGCCCGCACGTCAGGGGCTGCCTCTGCGCCGAACGTAGCTCGGCGGGCGACCGACGCGAGAGCAACCCACAAGATGCCGATCACTATCCCGATGGGGTAGACGACGAGATTGGCGAAAAGCAGGAACGGATGAGCGACCAGTGGCCATCCGGTCAGGCTTGGCCACACCCCGGAGCGGACGGTTGCGAGGCCGGCTCCGACGTACCCGGCTACCAGCCCAACGAATGTGACGACGAAGAAGACCGTCGCCAGCACGACCAAGACTGCAGGCGGAGCTTCACCCGCCCCCGGCATCTCCAGCCCCAGGCCGAGCGTCGTTCCGATGACGACGATGTACGTGAGGAGCGCGAGGAGGACCGTCGCCGACACTGCGAGTCCGAAGAAGACGCTTGCGAGGCGGCCGACGCGTCGCACCTGCGTTCGCCACAGTCCCACTAGGGCGACCGCCATCGCCGTCTCGCTCAGAGCGTGGCTACCTTCGATCAGATAGAAGGACGAGGACCCCGGAGGACCGGGGTCGGGCACGGGGTCGAGCACGGCGACCACGCCGGAAGCTCCCCAGAGGACGCCGGCGATTGCTGCGCCGAAGACGACAGCTCGTTGCAAGGGTGCCACGCGACCTTCCATCCGGCGAAGACCGCGTCGCGGGACCCGATCGCCGTCGGCTGAGGGCCCTTCGGCGCAATTCGGCGCAATACGGCGGCGCAATTTGTAACGACCGAAGTTACGTCGGGGCCGGGGAAAGGCTTAAGCCCGCCCGGGTGTGCGGTGCCCGTTCTACTTCCAGGGTTCGAGGGTACGAGTGGGCGACGGGATGCGTCGCGCGTGGCCGAGCGGCGAGACGCGCGACGTGCGACGCGGCTACTTCTTGGCGGGGGCCTTCTTTGCTGGAGCCTTCTTTGCTGGAGCCTTCTTTGCTGGAGCCTTCTTGGCGGCCGTAGCTTTCTTCGTGGTGGAGGTCGACTTCTTGGCGGGGGCCTTCTTGGCCGGGGTGGACTTCTTTGCGGGCGCGGACTTCTTCGTGATCACGGACATCGCTCCTGTTGACTTCGAGGTTGCCGAACTTGCGCTGCGGGTGCCGGGGCGACGCGAGGTTGCGCGACGGCGCTTGGGACCGGAGGTCGGCAGCACGTCACCGACGGTCTTCACGACTCGGCCGGCGGCCTTTCCCGCGGCCTTGCCGACGGTCCTGCCGACCGTCTTGCCGACGTCGCCGACGATCTTGCCGACGTCACCGACAGTCTTGCCGACGTCGCCGACGATCTTGCCTGCCTTCGGCATGTACCAACCCTCCCTGCTCGTATGCGCGGCCCGACATCAACGGCCCGCATGTGCGCGCCAGCATGCGCCATACCGCGCTGCCGATGATGGACTTCGCTGCGACAATCGACCGATGCGCAGGCAAGGCTGGTGTGCGGCGGTCGTCGGGGGCGTAGCGGTGTTGCTCGCCGGGTGCCAGTCGATCATCGGGACAGCCCCGGTCGCGGACCCGGCCGTTGCCGGGATGGGGTGCGAGCAATCGGAGAGGTTCCTGTTCAGCGGCGAGACCTCGCTCGCGGCGCTCGGGCTCGACGACGACTTCGGGTCAAGCCCTGACGCGCAGCGCATCGGCATGATCTGGGTCACCGCCGAGCCGGTGAACATGATGGGACCCGGGCCGATCCCGGCCGGGACGGACGTCCAGTTCGAGCGCATGGTCTGCGTCCAGTGGCCGGACGGCAGCGGGATGGCGGGCCCACTCCCACCTGACTGGGAGCTGCCAGCGACGATCGATCTCGACGCCCCAGCCAGCGCCACGGCGACCGAGCCCCCCGTGGTCCTCATCGGTCTGATCGTGGCGGTCGCACTGATCGGCGCGGTTTCGTTCTTCGCATTCCGCAGTGAGCCGCGCTGAGCTCAGCCTGAGCCGCTGGACCGGCACGGCTCGTCGACGTGCTGGCCGCCCTCGGAGTCCAACAACCCGTTGATCGTTCTGCGCTACCGTGGCGGTCCCCACGACGCGCCCGAACGCACCGCGGCGCGCAGTGCACCAGACGGAGACTCCCTCGCCATGACCGTAACCACCGGGGCGGGGGTCGACGACGACCGCCCCCCAATCGTCCTTCCGCATCGCGTCCGCCTCGAGATCCTCGGCGCGGTCCTGCTCGGCATCTTCCTCTCCGCCCTGGACCAGACCATCGTCGGCACCGCGCTGCCGACGATCGTGACCGACCTCGCCGGAAACGACGTCTACGTCTGGGCCTTCACCGCGTACCTCGTGACCGCGACGATCAGCGGTCCGATCTACGGAAAGCTCTCCGACCTCTTCGGGCGACGCCTGCTCTTCACGATCGGCGTCTCCATCTTCCTCATCGGCTCGATGCTCTCGGGCCTGTCCCAGGAGATGTGGCAGCTCATCGCGTTCCGCGGGGTCCAGGGACTGGGCGCGGGCGCGATCTTCCCGATTGCGCTGGCGATCATCGCCGACATCTTCGCCCCCTCCGAGCGCGGCAAGTACCAGGGCTTCTTCGGCGCCGTCTTCGGCCTCAGCTTCCTGCTCGGGCCGGCGCTTGGCGGGCTCATCACCGACAACTTCGGGTGGCAGTGGATCTTCTACGTGAACATTCCGCTCGGCGCGATCGTGCTCGTCATCATCTGGCGCACGCTCCCCAGCGTTCGCGATCCCAACGCGGACCGTCACATCGACTACCTGGGCGCCTCGCTCTTCATCGCGGCGCTGCTGCCGTTCCTCATCGGCCTCACCAACAAGCAGTTCGGCGAATGGACCGATCCGGCCGTGGGCGGGCTGATCGCCATTGGCTTCCTGCTCGGCGCGGCCTTCGTGTGGGCCGAGTCGCGGGCGAAGGAGCCGATCGTCCCGCTCAGGTTGTTCCGCATTCCGGCCTTCACCGCCAGCGTGGTCGCCATCTTCCTTGCGGCCATGGGCTTCCTGTCGGTCGTGGTCTTCCTGCCGCGGTGGTACCAGGTCGTCGGTGGGGCCTCCGCCACCGAGTCGGGCTACCAGATCCTGCCGCTGCTCGGCGGGCTGATCATCTCGGCCGTCTCCTCAGGTCAGATCGTGGCGAGGACCGGCCGATACAAGGCCCTGATCCTCGGCGCGCTCCTCGTCCTGGCGCTCGGGCTGTTCATGCTCACCAACCTGCGCACGGACACCCCCGGTCCGCTCGTCTGGCTGTGGATGGCGGTCACTGGCCTCGGCATCGGGCCGACCTTCGCCGTCTTCACGCTCGTGGTGCAGAACACGGTGCCCGTCAGGCAGCTGGGGGCGGCGACGAGCAACGTCACGCTGTTCCAGCAGCTCGGCGGGACGGTCGGCCTCGCCATCACCGGCACGATCTTCGGCTCGGTGATGCTCGAGGAGGTGCCGAAGCAGCTCACCGCCGCGGGCGTGCCGGCGCAGTTCGCCGAGGAGTTCGCCTCAGGTGGTGGCGGCGCGCTCAACGACCTCGCCGGGGTGGGGGACCTCGGTGCCTCGATCCTCGCGGACGTGCCCGAGCAGCTCCGGCCGCAGGTGGAGCCGTTGATCCCGGCGATCGTCGAGGGCATTCACAACGCCTTCTCGCTCGCGACGGCGTCGACGTTCGTCACCGGCATCCTCACAGCGCTGCTGGCGTTCCTCGTGGTCGCGGTGCTGCTGCCCGCGACTCGGCGGGAGGCGCGTGCCGGCGCCGCCGATGCCCCCGGGACGCGTCCTGTTGCGGAAGTGCTAGCCGAGGGGCATTCGGAGTAGTTGCCGGACGCGGCTCACGCTCCAAGGCAGGGGCGGAGCCCGGCCTGCCCGGCGCCCGAAATATCGCCCGAATCGCGCACGACTTCACTCAGAGGCGCGAATCTGCCGAAATATGGAGCGCAGACGAGCGCGAAGCCCGCCGCGCGGCGGAGCTCGTGCACGCACGCGGCCGATTTATCGGTCGAACCGCGCCTGCAACCGGCTCCGCGCGCGACACGGCCGATATACCGGGCAGGGGTCGCCGGTGGTCGCGGTCCGCGTTGAGCCGGTCGCCTCCGAGTGGGGCAAAAAAGGGATCGGCCGCGAGGCCGATCCCTTTCCCGTATTCAGCGCTGAGCGCTATACCCGCTGCTTCTTCGCCTTCTTGCCGTTCTTCGCGACGGAGGGCGGCGGAGCGTCAAGCATCGCGTCGATCGCGCGGCGCGCGGTGAACGCGGACCGATACGACCGGCTCGAGCGCGGCGCATCCGCATCGGCCTTGATATACCAGCTGCGCTCACCGGCAGCGTACAGGACCTCGTAGCCGCGGTGCTCTTCTGAGGGCCGAGCGCCGTCGTTGGCGAGCATCGCGGTCGCCTCTCGGGCGGTCTTGGGATTACAGGCCGCGCATCGGGATTCGAACAGGCCGTGGGGACACCGCCGGCATGCAGCGCAGTGCTGCGGGTCGAAGCCGTGGATGCATCGGTCGATCATGTACGCCCTATCGTGTGTGGTCGCTTATCGTACACCACGACGGGGGAGCCGCATTTGGGCGGCCTCAGAGTCCGCGTGCCGCGTTTCACTGAAAGGCAGCCGCGTGGACGGCTCCCGCTGATCGGCCTAGGCTGAGGCGGCGATGAGCACGTATCGATATTCGAGATGGGACGGGTCGCAGCAGCTGCCCGCCTTCGACGCGGACGACGTGCTCGACGCGATCTCGGACGACATCCTCGCTGAGGGCGACCTGCGACGCGCGCTCCAGCGGCTCATGCAGCGCGGCCTGCGCGGCACCCGTGGGGGCGACATCCCCGGGCTGCGTCGAATCACCGAGCGGCTTCGCGCGCGCCGCCAGGCGGAGCTCGAGCGGTCGCACCTCGACGGCGTGCTGGACGATCTCAACCGGCGCCTGGAGGAGATCCTGGAGACCGAGCGCGAGGGGATCGGCGAGCGGGTCAGGGCGGCCGAGCAGCGGTCGCTGGACGCGCCCCCCGGCCCCGACCAGGAGCAGGCGCGGATGGCGGAGCAGGTCATGCGCCGCACGGCGCGGCAGCGCGAGAACCGGCTCGACGCGCTTCCGCCGAACCTTGCCGGGCGCCTCCACGGCCTGCGTGACTACGAGTTCATGGACGACGCGGCGCGCAACGCCTTCGCGGAGCTCACCGACGAGCTGCGGCAGCAGATGCTCCAGACCTACTTCGCCGGGCTGAAGGAGGGCGTCCAGAAGGTCACGCCGGAGGACCTGGACGGCGTCCGCGAGATGGTCCGCGATCTGAATGCGCTCCTGGAGAAGCACGCGACTGGAGCCGATACGCCCGAGGACTTCAGTTCCTTCATGGCGAAGCACGGCAGCTACTTCCCGCCGGGGATCTCGAACGTGGAGGAGCTCATCGAGCACATGCACCGGCAGGCCTCCCAGATGGCGAGCCTGCTCAACAGCATGTCGCCGGAGATGCGCGACGAGCTCCGCAGCCTGATGGACGACCTCCTGCGCGACGACCGGCTGCGGATCGACATGGCTCGGCTGGCCGGCAACCTCCAGTCGGCGCGACCGGACCTCCCGTTCGGCGAGCCCTATCCGTTCGAGGGCGACGAGCCGATGGGCCTCGCCGATGCGCTGGCCGCCATCGACCGCCAGCAGCAGTACGACTCGATGGAGGAGGCGCTCGCCGCCGCGCGGGACCCCGACGCGCTCGACAAGGTCGACCCCGATGCGCTGCGCGACCTTGCGGGCGACGACGCGCTCGACGACCTCGACCAACTGCGCGAGCTCACGAAGGCGCTGGAGCAGGCCGGCTACCTGGAGCGTGAAGGGGGCCGCATGGAGCTCACGCCGCGCGCGGCGCGCAAGCTCGGCATGCGGGCGCTCACCGACATCTTCAGCCGCCTCAAGCGAGAGGGCTTCGGCGGGCACGCGCTGCCGGTCGAGGGCCGAGGCGGCGAGCCCACCGACGACACGAAACGCTACGAGTGGGGCGACCCCTTCGCGGTCGACATCAACCGCACGCTGTTCAACGCGATGGCCCGCGGCGGTCCCGGCACGCCGGTGCGCATCGGCGCCGAGGACTTCGAGGTCAGCCGCTCCGAGGAGACGACGCTGAGCTCGACGGTGCTGCTGCTGGACATGAGCCGATCGATGCTGCTGCGCGGCTGCTCATCGGCCGCCAAGAAGGTGGCGATGGCGCTCCACACGCTCATCCACACGAAGTACCCTCGCGACCGGCTGTACGTGGTCGGATTCGCGTACTACGCGCGGCAGCTGCGCCCGGAGACGATCCCGATGCTCTCGCCGTACGAGTTCGAGTACGGGACGAATCTCCAGCACGCGCTGATCATCGCGCGGCAGCTGCTGGGCCGTGCGCCCAGCGGCAACAAGGAGATCGTCGTCATCACCGACGGCGAGCCCACCGCACACATCGAGAACGGCCAGGTCGAGTTCGCCTACCCACCCACCATGCGCACCGTGCAGTCGACCCTGCGCGAGGTGGGCCGATGCACCCGCGAGGGGATCGTCATCAACACGTTCATGCTCGAGCGCTCGAGATACCTGTCGGAGTTCGTCGACCTCATGTCGCGCATCAACCGTGGCCGTGCCTTCTACGTCGAGCCGGAGCACCTCGGCGAGTACGTCCTCGTCGACTACGTCAACCGCAAGACGAAGCGCGTCGCCTGATCGGGACACGAGCTGCCGCCAGACCCGGCCGGTAGGACCCGAAAGTTGCACGCCACCGGACCTAACGGCCAAGCAGCGCCCGAATTCCCCCGGAATCTGGCCGTTAGTTCCGCTCCACTGCAACTCTGGAGCAGAGGCGTTCCCAGTGCACCTTCATCGCCCGGTGCGGGGGGTGACCCTGGCGGTCGCGCGCTCCATCAGGCGCTGCGCAGCGGCGTCATCGGCTCCGTCGACGCGAGCGAGGAAACGCTCAGCCGCCCGACCTCGCAGCGCCGCCACCGGCGCCGCGCGGTAGCTGACGAGGACTGTGCCGTCGGCGCGCCTGACCCACGCGAACGGGGTGTCGGCGGCGGCGTCATCGGCAGTCACGGTCGGACGATAGCCCGCCCGGGCGCTCTGCGACAATCCGCGGGATGACGCGTCCGTTGAAGGTCGGGGTGCAGCTTCCGGAGGCGGAGCGGGTCGTCCGGTGGCCCGAGCTGCGGCGGATGGCGGCGTCGGCCGAGAGCGTGGGCGTTGACTCGCTGTGGGTGGGCGACCACCTCCTGTACCGCGGAGACGGCCTCCCCGAGCGCGGCCCGTGGGAGGCGTGGACGACGCTGGGGGCCATCGCCGCCGTCACGGAGCGCGTCGCGATCGGTCCGCTCGTCGCCGCGACCAGCTTCCACAACCCCGCCATGCTGGCGAAGAAGGCCGCGACCGTGGACGAGATCAGCGGCGGCCGGCTGATCCTGGGCCTCGGCGCCGGCTGGAACGAGGTGGAGTACCGCGCGTTCGGCTTCCTGTACGACCACCGCGTCAGCCGCTTCGAGGAAGCGTTCACGATCATCCGGACCCTCCTGGCGGGCGGGCGCTGCGACTTCGCCGGCGACTACTACCAGCTCGAGGACTGCGTCCTCCAGCCGCCGCCGCGGCCCGGTGGCCCGCCGCTGATGATCGGGTCCATGGGGCCGCGCATGCTCGCGATTGCGCTCCCGCACGTGGGCTCGTGGAACGCGTGGTTCACGTGGTTCGGGAACACGCTCGCCGGCTACCGCGAGCTTCGGGCGAAGATCGATGTCGCCTGCGTGGACGCCGGCCGCGACCCGAGCGAGGTCGAGCGTACCGTCGCCCTGTTCGTGGCCTTCGACGGCGCGCAGGGCCGCCAGCTCGGCGACCTGGCTGAGCCGGACGTCCAGCCGATCGATGGCGCCGACCCGGCCGGCGTGGCCGCGGAGCTCCGTCGCTACGCGGCCGAGGGCGTGGCGCACGTCCAGCTCGTCCTCGATCCGATCACGGCCGACACGATCGAGGCGCTCGCGGCGATCCTGGCCGCGCTCGACGCGCGCTCGCAATAACCGCAGAGGAGGCTCCCATGGTTGCCGCGCGGTATGCCTACCTGGTCCTGGCGTGGGCATTCGTGGTGGGGGTGGTCGTGCAGGTGTTCCTCATCGGCCTCGCGCTGTTCGCCGATCCCGATTCGACGCAGCTCCACGTGGACTTCGGCTGGATCCTGCACCTCTTCCCGGTCCTGATCGTCATCGCCGCGGCGGTCGCGCGCGCGGGCCGGCGTCGCATCCTCCAGGTCGTGGCCCTGGCGGCCATCGTCTTCGTGGTCCCGCTGCTGCCCGGCCTGCGGGAGAGCGCCCCGGTCGTGGCGGCGCTCCACCCGGTGCTGGCGCTGCTCGCGTTCGGCGCCGCGGTCGGAGTCGCGATCGCCGCCACGCGGCTCACCCAGGCGGGTCGCGCGGTACCCGGCTGATACCATCGGGCTCCAGATGGATCCGACGCTCGAGCCGATGCCCCCGAGCCTGCCGATCGGCCGCTCCGGACGGCTCGAGGCGATGGCCCTCACTGCCGGCGACGATGCCGCCGTCCTCGTGCGCGAGCGCGGGACCGATGGTCGGGCGCGGGCGCTGTTGACCACCGACAAGCTCCCCGCGGGCGAGCGGCTGGTGGTGATGCCGCTCGACGACGAGGTCGAGGTGCGGATCGACGGCGACGCACTGG
>JBDTWT010000015.1:0-15892 GCA_040006555.1 Chloroflexota bacterium | reverse complement strand
GACGAGGAGCTTGAGCTCTTCCGTCGAGAGGTAGCCACCCTGCGGTCGCTCCGTCCCCCCGAGGAGTCGAACGAGGATGAGGCTGACCTTCGAGACGAGCCACACCACCGGGTACAGCACCTTCGAGAGGATGCCGATCGGCCATGCCACGAGGAGCGCGAAGCGCTCAGGGAAGTTCAGGGCGAGCGTCTTCGGGACCAGCTCGCCGATGATGATCGAGGCGAGCGCGATGACCAGGGTCATCGCCACGAACGCGATCTCCTCCGCCCCGTCGCTGATGAGGCCGATCGGGATCGGTCGAATGAGGTTGGCGAGGCCGCCCGAGAAGGCGGAGGCACCGACGGCGCCGGCCAGGAACCCGAGGAACGTGATCGCGATCTGGATCGTCGCCAGGAACTGGCTCGGGTTCTCGGTGAGGCGGCGTGCCATGCGCGCGGCGCCGTTGCCGTCCTCCTCGAGCTGCGCGAGGCGGTGGCGCTTGACGGTGATGAGGGCGATCTCGGAGGCGGCGAAGAATCCGCCGACGAGGATGAGGATGACGACAACCGCGAGCTGCTCAAGCATCGGGGTTGCCGTGGCTACTGTGTGGCTCCATGGGCGTCTGGTGAATGGGCCTCCTCTACGGGTTCCGATCCGCCCCTGACGGAACCGGCTCGCCGCCGGTCGCAGGGTCGGGAGCCGCGGGGTGCGGGCCGCGCCGGCGCATCTCGATCGGGCGGGCAGGGACGCCCACCACCTTCTTGCCGGGCGCCACGTCACGCGTGACGACCGCTCCGGCGCCGGTCGTGGCTCCCTCGCCGATGGTGACGGGCGCCACCATCATCGTGTCCACGCCGATCGACGCACGGTCGCCGATGACGGTGCGGTGCTTCTCCACGCCGTCGAAGTTCGCGGTGACCGATCCCGCGCCGATGTTCACGCCCTCCCCCACCTCGGCGTCGCCGAGGTAGCTGAAATGATGCTGCTGTGTCTCCGCGCCGACCCGCGTCTTCTTCATCTCGGCGAAGTTGCCGATCCGACACCGCGGGCCAATCTCGCATCCCGGCCGGATGTGGGCGAACGGACCGATCTGCACGTCCTCGGCCACGATCGACTCCTCGACCACGCTCGACCACACGCAGGTGCGGGGGCCGATGCGGCTCGCCCGGACCTGGGAGTTCGGCCCGACGGTCGCCTCCTGCCCGATGACGGTCGCTCCCTCGAGCGTCGTCCAGGGCTCGATGCGGGCGTCCTGCCCGATCTCGACGTCGACGTCGATGCGGGTCGTTGCGGGGTCGACGATCGTCACGCCGTTGCGCATGTGCCGTTCCGAGATGCGACGCCGCATGCGCTCCTCGGCGGCCGCGAGGGCGACGCGATCGTTGATGCCCATGGCGTCGCCGGCGTCGGACGCCTCCACCACGGCGACCCCCCTGCCGTCGGCGACCGCGAGCGCCACGAGATCGGTGAGGTACAGCTCGCCCGCGTCTGAGGGCTTCACCCGTTCGACGGCCTCGCGCAGCCATGCGGCGTCGAAGGCGTACGTGGCCGCGTTCACCTCGTTCGTCGCGCGCGTCGCGTCATCGGCATCCCGGTCCTCCACGATCGCCATCGGCTCGCCGCCGGCGTTGCGCACGATGCGGCCGTAGCCGGCCGGGTCGGGCATGCGCGCCGACAGGACCGCCACGGCAGCATTCGTGGACGCACGCGCCTCGAGAAGCCTCGAGAAGGCGGCCGCGTCGAGCAGGGGCACGTCACCCATCGTGACGAGGACCTCCCCCACCTGGTCATCCACCGCGGTGAGCCCGACGCGCACGGCGTCGGCGGTGCCTCGCTGCGGCTCCTGGCGAACGCAGGTGGCCCGTCCCGCGATCGCCGCCTCGACCGCATCGGCTCCGTGGCCGGTGACGACGACCGGTTGCTCGATGCCCGCGTCCGCGAGCGCGCGCAGCACGTGGTCGATCATCGGGCTGCCGCAGATCGGGTGCAGCACCTTCGGGACCCGCGAGCGCATGCGAGTGCCCTGGCCGGCGGCCAGGACGATGGCCGCTCTCGCTCTCAATTCTGGGGACACGTCGGCCGATGGTAGAGGTGGCCTCTCCGGAGCGTCAACCGGCGCCGACGGCCGCGACCGCCTCGATCTCGACCCGCGCGCCGCGTGGAAGATCTTTCACCGCGAACGCGCTGCGCGCCGGAAACGGCTCGGGGATGAGCCGCGTATACACCTCGTTCACGGCCGGCCAGTCCGCGATGTCCGCGAGGAAGACAGTCACCTTCACGAGGCGCCCGAGCCCGCTCCCCGCGGCCGACAGGATGGCCTCGAGATTCGCGATCGCGCGCTCGGCCTGCTCCGCCACGCCGGCCCCGGCCATCTCACCGCTCCCCGGGTCGATGCCGAGCTGGCCCGCGGTGAACACCAGGTCGCCGACCCGGATCGCCTGGCTGTACGGCCCGACCGCGGCCGGGGCGTCCTGGGTGCTGATCGCCTCGCGATCCACCATCACTCCTCCTCCGTGCTGCGCGCGATGCTAGCCCCTGCGGGCCGCGAGCGGGTGACCGTGACGGCCTGGCCCGCGCGCGCGAGACGGGACGCGATGGCGCCGGCGCGCTCCGGGTCGTCGGTCGCCGCGAAGACCGTCGGCCCCGAGCCGGAGAGGCGTGGCTCGCCGCCGGCGCCCGCGACGAGCGCGAAGAGGTCCGCGATCGGCGGACAGAGCCGCACGGCGGGCGCGAGCAGGTCATTCGTGCCGCTCCCCCATTCCTCCTCCCGGAGCTCCTCGAAGACGTCACGCGTCCGTAGGCGGAGCGCCGGATGCACGAGGACGATCGCCAGCTCCGGCGCGGGGTTGGGCGTGACGCGCTCCCCGACTCCCTCGACGCGCGCCGCCGCCGCTCCCGAGGCGAAGAACGGGACGTCGGCCCCGATGGCCGCGAGCGCGGTCACGTCGGCCGCCGACGGGACCTCCGGTGAACCGCGCCAGGCACGACCGAGCCGCCACGCGGCGGCGGCATCGGACGAGCCCCCGCCGAGGCCCGCGGCCGCCGGGATGCGCTTCTCCAACGCCAGGCACGCGAGCTCCGGCTCGCCGCCGAGGCCCTCGACCAGCCCGCGCCATGCGAGGTTGCTCGCATCGGGCGGGACGTCGTCGGAGCCCGCGCCGTCGACGCGCAGGCCGCTGCATCCCGGGAGCAGCAGGAGGCTGTCCGCCAGCTCGAGGAGGATCAGCGTGCTCTCCAGGAGGTGGTAGCCGTCGGCGCGCCGCCCCACGACGCGCAGATCCAGGTTCACCTTCGCCGGAGCCTCGAGGCTCAGGGCGGTCGTGCCCGCGGTCACAGCTCTGGGCCCAGTGCGCCCGCGACGCACGCCCATTCGTCGACCGAGAGGGTCTGTGGCCTGCGCTCCGAGTCGATCCCGCACGCGGTGAGCACCGCATCGACGCGCTCGCGCGACAGCGCCAGCTCGCGGGTGAGCCCGTTGTGCAGCTGCTTTCGGCGCTGCCGGAACCCGGCCTGCACCACGCGGTAGAACGGCTCGCGGCCCGCTCCGACCGGGACGACGGGGGCCTCTCGCCGCCGAAGCCGCAGCACGGCCGAGTCGACCGCCGGCGCCGGCTCGAAGGCGGCCGCGGGCACGCGCACCACCACCTCCGCGTCGGCCACGTTCTGGGCGAAGACGGACAGGTAGCTCATGCGGCCCGGGGGCGCCGCGACGCGCTCGGCGACCTCCAGCTGCACGAGGAGCACGGTGAGCTCCGGAGGCCGATTCCCCTCCAGGAACGCGTGGAGCAGCGGGCTGGTGATGTGGTACGGGATGTTCGCGACGAGCTTGAACGACTCGCCCGGGAACGCGTCGCGAGGGTGGATCGTGAGCGCATCGGCCTCGATGAGCTCGAACCGATCGACCCCGTAGAGCTCCCGGCGCAGGTACTCCGCCAGGCGCGGGTCGACCTCCACCGCCAGGACCGATGCGCCCGCCGCGAGGAGGCGCCGCGTGAGCACGCCGAGCCCCGGGCCGACCTCCACGACCCGATCTCCCGGCCTGAGCTCGGCGGCCTCGAGGATCGCGTCGAGGGCCCCGGGGTCGGTCAGGAAGTTCTGGCTGAGGCTCTTCCGCGGCCTGAGGCGCTCGGCGCCCATGAGCCGCCGCAGCTGGCCGGGAGTCGGCGGGACCAGTCGGTCGGCGGCGAGCGGATCGCTCACGCCGCGCTGAGCCACGGGAGCGCGAGGTTCGGCACCGCCTCGAGCGACGCGTCCGCGCGGTCGTCGGCCGCGAACCGGAAGCCCGCCGCCGCGCCGATCATGGCGCCGTTGTCCGTGCACCACTCCGGTCGCGGCACGAGCAGGGAGAGGCCGTCGGCGCCAAGGCGCTCGGCGAGCGTGGCCCGCAGGGATCGATTCGCCGCCACTCCCCCTCCCAGGGCAACCGAGCCCACGCCATGGTCGCGGGCGGCCGCGACGGTCTTCGTCGCGAGGGCGTCGACCACGGCCTCCTCGAACGCGGCCGCGAGGCCATCGACCGGGATCGGCTCGCCGCGCTCGCGGTAGCCCTCGACCTCGCGCAGCACCGCCGTCTTGAGGCCGCTGAAGCTGAAGTCGTACGGTCCGGCGGTCCGCGCGCGAGGAAACCGCGTCGCGGGCGCGGCACCGGCGGCCGCAGCGCTGATCGCCGGTCCGCCGGGATACGGCAGGCCGAGCAGCCGGCCGACCTTGTCGAAGGCCTCGCCGGCCGCGTCATCCACGGTCTGACCGAGGAGCTGGTAGCGCCCGTGGTCGTGCATGAGCACGAGCTGCGTGTGGCCGCCGCTGACGACGAGGCAGAGGAGCGGGAAGGCCGGCTCCGGTGGCCGGACATCCGCCTCGGGCCCATCGGTCAGCCAGTTCGCGTAGATATGGCCCTCGATGTGGTTCACGGCGATGAGCGGCAGCTCACGCACCGCGGCGACCGCCTTCGCGAGGTTCACGCCGACGAGCAGCGAGCCGATGAGGCCGGGACCGTACGTCACCGCCACCGCGTCGAGGTCGTCCCACCCGACATCCGCCTGTGCGAGCGCGGCCTCCAGCGTCGGGACGATCCACCTCAGCTGCTGGCGCGCGGCGACCTCGGGCACGATGCCCCCGGTCGCGGCGTGGAGCGCGACCTGGCTCGCGACCTGGTTCGCCTCGATCCGTCGGCCGCCGACCACGATCGCCACGCCGGTCTCGTCGCAGGATGACTCGATGGCGAGGATGCGCGGCGCGCTCATGCAGGCCGCCGCCGGCGCTGCCACTCCAGCACGGTGCGCATCGCGGGCGTCTCCAGGTCCGGGGTCGTCATGACCAGGGCATCCTCGCCGTCGTCGCTGTAGTAGCCCGGCCTGCGCCCGACGACGTCGAAGCCGAACTCGCGGTACAGCGAGTGCGCACCCGCGTTGCCGGCCCGGACCTCGAGCGTCATCCGTCGCGCGCCGACGGAGATCGCCAGCTCGGTGAGGTCGAGCAGCAGCTGGCGTCCCACTCCGCGCCGCCGCCATTCGGGGTGCACGCTGATCGTCGTGATGTGGGCGTCGTCGACCATCATCCACATCCCGGCGAACCCGACGAACTCGTCCCCGGCACGCGCCACGAGGTAGCGCGCGAGGCGATTGCCGCGCAGCTCCTGCTCGAACGCGTACGCCGGCCATGGCGTCGCGAAGCTGAGCCGCTCGATCTCGTGGGCCGCGTCGACGTCCTCGAGCGTCATCGGAGCGATGACCACCGGCGCCGTCAGAGCCATCGGACCTCGCCCTCGCTCTCGGTGCCGAGCCCGCGAGGCGGACGGACGTAGAGCGGCTCGAGCGTGCGGAGGTCGTCGCCACCGCCATCGGCGTCGAGTCGCGACGCCGCGAGCGCGGCCAGGGCGCCCGCCGCGCGGGGCGACTCCGCTCCCGCCAGGCCAAACGCTGCCGCCAGCTCCGCCGGGGCCACGACCCGCGCATCCGCAACGAGCGCCGTCAACGCGTCGCGATCCACGATCCGCGGCGAATCCTCCCCGCGTGGCAGCAGGTACGCCTCGCGGGCTCCGGCGCGGGCGAGCGCCGCGGCCGCATCGGGATGGGCGGCCAGCCAGCCCTGAAGGCTCGGCACCCCGAGAATCGGCCGATCGAGGGCGAGCGCGAGCCCCTTTCCGAGCGCCAGCCCGACCCGCAGCCCGGTGAAGGATCCCGGCCCGATGCCGACGGCGACCGCCGTCGCGTCGCGCAGCGACCTGCCGGCGCGCGCGAGCAGCTCGAGCAGGTGCGGCAGGAGCTCCGCCGACTGGCGCTGGGCGCTCGTCCAGCCGTCGTCCAGGATCAGCGTTCCGTCGCGGTGCGACAGCGCGACCGACAGGTCGGTCGAGGCGGCGTCGATGGCGATGATCACGTGGCAGCGGCCACCTCGTCGGCGCGCGCCGCGTCCGCAAGCGCCCGATCGGCAAGTGCGGCGTGCGCGGCACCGGTGGCCCGCCACCGCAGCGTGCGACGCATCGGCTCACCCCGGACTGGATCCATCCGGATCTCGAGCCGATCCGCCGGCAGCCAGCCACTCAGGCGGTCCGCCCATTCCACGACGGTCACCCCGTTCGCCTGGCGGTCGTCGAGGAGCCCCGCGGCGATCGCCTCCTCAGGGTCCTCGAGCCGGTACGCGTCGACGTGATAGAGCGGCAGGCGGCCCTGGTGCTCGTTCATGAGCACGAACGTGGGGCTGTTCACCACGCCGGTCACGCCGAGGCCCTCCGCCACGCCCTTCGTGAGCTGCGTCTTTCCGGCTCCGAGCGGGCCGATGAGCGCGAGGACGGTCCCGCGAGCCGCCTCGGCTCCGAGGCGACGGCCGAGCTCGCGCGTGTGGTTGGGCCCGGCGCTGTGCAGCTCGCTCACGCGTGACAGGCCCTGGATCGGTGCATGCGGCGAAGTATAGGAACGGCCGGCTCAGCCGCCCGCAGGGACCTCCGTCGCCTCGAGGTTGGCGAGTGGCACGATGCCGGTCCTGCCGTCCTCGAACCGGACGAGGCCGGCCCGGGCCGACACGCCGGACGATACGACGTGCTGGCCGGCCAGAATGCGGACGAGGCGTCCGCCCGCGCCGGCATAGGGGCGCCGGGTGCCGACGACGCGGTCGCCGGGGGTCGCGAGCAGCCGGCGCGTGGGCGGCTCGTCGGCGTCGTACACGTACAGCCGGGCGGTATCCCCGAACAGGCTCACCATCTTCCCGTCGTGGCCGCGCAGCCAGCCGAAGACCCCGGGGTCCATCCCGATCTTCCCGTATCCCTCCAGGAGCACGATGGAGAAGTCGCCGCCACCGCCGCCGACCTCGCGGCGACGCTTCTGCGTGGCCTCGAAGTCGCGGAGGTCCTTGTCGAGGACGCCCCCCAGCACCACGCCGGCGACGCCCATCGCGCGCGCCCTCGTGAGCGTCTCGGCCGACGCACGCGAGCCCCCGACCACGATGCGACCGGTGGCGTCGGAGTCGATGGCGCCGGCCCGCAGCTCGTCGGTCGCGTCGTCCACGGACACCCGAAGCCTGCCGTGGACGGCCGCGCCCGAGCCCGCGACGCCGACCAGCACGGCCCCCGCCACTCGAACGTCGATCGCGCTCGGGGCAAGACGCGCCACCTTCCCGCGGACGTGCCCGAGGATCGGCTCCTCCTCGCCGAGCGGCGAGAGCAGCGCGGTTCCGTGGTCGGGGTCATAGCCGAGGAACAGGCAGGCCTCCGGGACGATCACCTCGTGTCCCGCCGCGTCCCGAGCGATGACCTCGCCGCGCTTGAGGGTCGCCCCGGCCCGGACCATCAGGCACTCGGACGCCTCCGAGGCGGGCAGGCGGAGCGGGGCCGCGACCTGGAGCGTGACGCCGTCCGTCGGCGGACGCCGCGTCGCGAGGACGTCCTCGGGCTGGACTCGCGCGCCAACCTTCACCGCGGGCATCGAGCCCACCGGCAGCCTGACGGTATGGATGACGCTGCTCACGCGACGCGCTCCGCGCCCGGGGGCGCCTCCCGCATGAGGGCGTCGCGCCAGCCCGCGACGACCGCCCGGCGATCGTCGGCGCGCCTCGGGAGCCCGATCGGGACGCCCCGCGCGTCGAGCACGACGCCGACCGTTCCCCCGGTGGCGGTGGCCGTGATGCGCGGCGAGCGACGCACGCCGCCGAGGGTGACGCCGTTCGCCGGCTCGATCGTGAGCTCAGCCTCCTGGCCACGCGGGAGCGGCACGACCTGGACCTGCCCCGTTCGCACCTCGACCGGTCCGTGCGCCGGCCATCCGGCGCGGTGGACCGTGACGCGCATGGCGACGCGACCCGCCTCCCCGCCACGGCAGACGACCGCGGTCCCGAGCGGGATGAGGAGGTCGTCGGCGAGGAGCGCGAGGCCCTCGCTGATCTCCGCGTCGGTGAGCGAGCCGAGGGGCCCGAGCAGCGCCCCGCCGTCCACGGCGATCTGGGTGACGCCCACTGGACGCACGCCGTCGAGGAGCATGCGCATCGCCTGCGCCGGGTGCGGCGCCGCGGCGATGACGCGACCGGCGCCGATGAGGAGGTCGAGGGACCCTCCCGTGCCGTCCTCCACGAGGGAGCCCAGGAGCAGCCGCGCGGCAGCGTGCGTGGCCGCGAGCTCCTCGACCGTCTGCGGGAGGCTCGCCGGCCGCGCGTGCAGGTTGTGGAGCAGGTCCGCCACCGCCGCCTCATCGCCCGCGTCGACGTCGATGCGGACGACCCGCCCGGGCGCGCCGGGGAGGAGCGTCGCACCCGCCAGCCCCCCTCGGGCGTGGACGCGGCTCTCGGTCGTGCCGTCGGGCTCGGCGAGGACGCGCATGGCGGTCGTCGCCCCGACGTCGACGGCCAGCACCCGGAAGCCCGTGGCGGCGGCCAGCGCGCCGATGGCGCGGGGCAGCGCGACCGGCGTGAGGCGCTCCTCGTCCTCCGGACCGACCGTCTGGCGCAGGAGCGCCTGGAGATGCGTGCGAAGCCCGGCGGGCTCCTCGCCGCGCGCGTCCGGGCGTGGGTTCGCGACTGCCGTGGCCGCGCCCTTCTCGAACAGGCCGCGGACCTCTTGGGCCAGCTCGGAGGAGCCGGCCCACACCACCGGTGGCCCGCCTGGCCTGCGCGCCGCGGCCACGAGCGCCGCCGCCTCGAGCGCTCGGGCGCTCCTGGCGTCGTCGAAGCCGCCGGCCACGAGCCACGCGTCGACCTCGAGCGACTGCAGGAGGGCGACGCGCTCCGCGAGCGTGCGTCCGTCGTCGAAGGTCACCATCTCGGTCACGTGCCAGCCGGCGGCCTCGGCAGCCCGGCGAGCGGCGCTGCCGGACAGCTCGCGGGACACCGCGACCACCGCGAGCCGGGCCGCGCGCGGCGGCGTCCGGCACTCGACCCGCGTGGCGCGCGCGAGCAGCTCGTTGAATCGCCCCGTGAGACGTGGATCAGAGCTCGCGGCGAGCTGCTCCACCAGCCGGCGCATCAGCTCCTCCTCGCCCCAGGCCGTCGGCTGCGCGGCGTGTGCGACGAGCCGCCACCGGCCCCGAACGCGACCGATGACCCCCGCCTTGGTCCAGGCCGTCCCGGTGTCGACGAGCAGCGCGAGCTCGGTGTCGATCGCGACAGTCACAGCCCGATCCCCAGCCAGTCCCCGAGCAGGAAGCCGATGCGGTCCATGAGCAGGATGAGGCGCGAGAGCAGCAGGTATCCGAGCCACCCGCCCAGTCCGGCAACGAGCAGCCATCGACCAGCGCTCGTCGCGGCGCCGAGCAGGCGGCCACGGGGGCCGCCGTGGAGGAAGCTGGTCAGGACGAGGGCGGTCACGCCGGCCGATGCGATCGCCACGGTGGTGCTCATGAGGCCGCCACTCGGCCGCGCGATCGTCGTCGCCAGCTGCGGCAGCAGCGTGCCCACGATCGCGCCACCCAGCGCAAAGGCCGCGAGGCTGCCGAGCGCGATCGAGACAGGGAGCGCGGTCACCGAGCGCGGCAGCCAGGGCGCCCCGGCCGCCAACCCCATCAGCCCCAGGCCGAGCCACAGGTCCACGCGGTTGCCGGGGTCGGCGATCAGCGGCTCGAGGAGCCGCGGGACGATGACCTCGCGGATCGCGAGCAGCGCGAGGAACCCGGTCGCGAGGCCCGCCAGCAGGTGCTGCGACCATCCGAAGGCGCGGCGCTCGCCGAGCAGGCCACCGAGCACGACGATCGTGGCGAGCGCCGCCACCCAGGTCGCGGCCGCGCCGGCGGGCAGGCCGTCGAAGAGCCCGGTCACCCTCGCTCGCCCCGGCCCAGGAGGCGAATGGCCGGGACGAGGCGCGCTCCCAGCGCCTGCCCGACCACCGCGAGTGCGACGAGCATGCCGAGCAGCAGGGTGAGCCGATCGGGCGGCCGGTCCGCACCGGCTCCCTCGCCGCCCGGATCGGCGGCCGCGCGATACGAGGCACCGGCCATCGGGGTGGCGATCAACGCGTCGATCTGACCGCTCTCGACGTACGGCACGAGCTCGGGCAGCAGGATCGTCGGGGCGATGGCCACGGTCGGCGGCTGATCGATGCGCGGCAGCGCCTGCTCCACCCACGTGCGCGGGCCGAGGTCGTTGCCGCCGACCACCACGATGAGGTCCGCCGCGCCGAGGCCGAAGGCCGACAGCTGCGCCTGGAGGGCTTCCGGTGCGCCCGGCGCCTGGACCGACCGGCTGAGCGACACGAGCGCGGCCTCGGACCCCGCGACGTAGCCGAGGTCGACGAGGGTGGCCACATCGGTGCCCTCCGCTTCGAGGCGGCCGAGCTCCGCGACGAGCAGCGCGCGGCCCTCAGGGGTGAGGCTCACGAAGACAAGCTGCGCGCCCCTGGCGACCAGGTCGGCGAGGAGGACCCGGACCGTGGGTCGAATCTCCGGGTAGGTGCCCACGTCGGGATCGAACCCGACCGCGACGATCGGCGCGTCCCCCAGCGCGTCAAGGGTCGTCTCGACGCGCGCCGCGGCGTCGCCATCGGCCGATCCCAGCGACAGCCCACCCGGCTCGGGGAGCAGCCAGCCGAGGCCGAGCAGCAGCACGAGGCCCAGCGGCGCCGCTCGGGCGAGCAGCCGCAGGCGCTCACTCATCGCGTGGGCTGATGCCGAGCATCGTTCGGGCGGCGAAGACCGCGGCGAGGACGGCGACCCCCATGAGGAGCCCGCGGAAGACCGCCGCGATGGGAACCTCGAGCGACCACTCGGCCGCCGTGCCCAGCCAGCCGCCGGGGGCGTCGCCGATCGGCAGGAGCAGGACGAGCGTGATGAGCGAGGTGGTTACGAGGAGCGTTGCGGCCGGGTCGCGCGACGCGACGGAGCGCCGGGCGGCCACGAGCGTCGAGACGAACAGCAGGCCGAAGAGCGTCGCGCCGATCGGGATGAGGAGCGCGACGAGGATCCATCGCACGGCGGGATCCGCTGCGCCCTCCGACCCCGGACGCAGGCCGGCGACGAGCACGGAGCCGATGCCGACCAGCACGAGCGCGGCCCCGACCGGATCCCCTCGCCGGCGCCAGAGGTCCATCCCGCGCCGCAGGCCGAGCGAGCCGACCGCCGCCAGCGCGGCTCCGGCCGCGATGACGATCGCAAGATCCACGGCGATCGAGGCGAGCTGGCCGAGCGAGTCGTTGACGATCAGGAAGTCGGCGAGGAGGAGGATCCCGGTGATGACGACGAGCGCGGAGACAGAGGGGCGCCTCACTCTGGCGCAACTCCCAGCAACACGGCGCGGAGGTCAACGATCCCCACCAGCGCGAGGACGCTGCCGAGTGCGACGAGCGCGAGCACGACGACGATGAGCCGATTGGCCGAGGTGACCATCGTGCGCTCGTCCACCTCGGATCGGAGGTCCGCGGGCGCCTGGAACAGCTCTGGACCGATGAGGGCGCCGGTGGCGGTGAGGATCGGCGCCGCCGCCTGCGACGACTCCGCCGTCCCGGCGTGCAGCGAGCCGGCCATCCCGCCGAGGCCCTCGAGGTGAATCTGCGCCTCCTCGCGGAGGCTCCCCATCGCGACGGCGGCCGCGGGCCGCGCGGACGCCGAGAGCGCGAGGCCGGCGCCGGTCGCCCTGCCCTCGCCGACGTAGACAATCCGCGAACGCCCCAGCCGCTCCGGCGTGGCGGTCGCCTCGTGCGAGGCGTCGATCGTGGCGGCGGCCAGGACGCCGGCGAGTGGGTCGTTCGTGAGCACGCGCAGGGACACGCCGCTGCGTGCCGCGGCCCGCGCGACGTGACCGAGGATCGGCAGCGCGGCGACGGTCTGGAGCCGCGCGAGCGCATCGGTCGAGCGCACGAGGCCGCCGGCGCCGAGGGAGACCACTGCATCGGTCCCCGATTCCGCGGCGAGCGCCGTGGCGCGGCCGATCGCACCCAGCCCGCCCGCGTCCCTCGTCACCCACCTGGACACCGGCCGCGCGACGAGCTGCAGGAAGATGAGGAGCACGCCGAGCACGACGAGGGTCGTCAGGATGTCGAAGCGGAGCGTCGAGGCGCTGAGCACCTCGCCGACGAACCGAACGAGACGGTCGATGAGCTCAGCCGGATTCGGCACGACGATCTCCCGCCTCGTCGAGGCGCGCCACGAGCCGATCGAGCGCGTTTTCGTCCTCGAGGAGCTCGCGTAGACCCGCCGTCGATCCCCCACCCGCGGCGCCGAGCAGGCCCCCCAGCGCGACGCCGACGTCCGAAAGCAGCGGCGCGAGCGGGCGATGAGCGTCCGCGAGGAGGCGAGCGGCGGCACCCAGGCCGCGCCTGTCGAGCTCCGCCGCGATCCGTCCCGCAGCGTCCCCCGTCATTCGCTCCCCGTCGACCATCTCGGGCATTGTGCCTCGTCGGGAGCCTCCGCCGTGACCCCCGCCCGCGTTCCGGCCCCGCTCAGTCGGCCCCGAGGTGCAGCCTGGGAAGGCGACCGCGGAGTGCGGTGGTGACCTCGTAGTTGATCGTCCGGCGCTGGGCCGCGACCTCGTCCGCCGTGATCCGGTCGCTCCCCTGCTCGCCGATGAGCACGAACTCGTCCTCGGCCGTGACACCCTCGATGCCGCCGACGTCCACCGCCAGGCCGTCCATGCTGATCGCGCCGACGATCGGCGCACGCCGGCCGCGGACGAGCACGAAGCCGTTGTTCGCGTGGACGCGTGGCCAGCCATCGCCATACCCGATCCCGAGCGTGGCGATCCGGGTCGGCGTCGTTGCGCGATGTCGCAGCCCGTAGCCGATCCCCTCACCCGCGGGCAGGTCGAACACCCGCAGCGGCCGCGCCTTGAGGGTCAGCGCCGGACGCAGCCCGGGGTCCCGGTCGGCGGCCCATGCCGGGAGCAGGCCGTAGAGCGCGAGGCCGGGCCGGACCACATCGGCTCCGGCGGCCGTGGCGCCGCCCGCCAGGATCCCGCCGCTGGCGCTCACGTGGACGAGCCCCGGATCGATGGCCGACGACCGCATGGCGTCGACCACGCGGGCCAGCCGCATGAGCTGCACGTCGGTGTACGCGTCGTCCTCGCCCGGCACCGCCAGGTGGCTCATGGTCCCGACCAGGTCGAGGTACGGGCTCCGCGCCACGCCCGCGGCGACCTCGAGCGCGTCGTCGGGTCCGGCGCCCTGCCGCCCGAGGCCGGAATCGACCTTGAGATGCACCGACAGCCGGCTCCCGGCCCGTGCCGCCTCCCCCTCCAGCAGCCTCACGGCCTCGATGTCGTAGACGATCGGCTCCAGCCCGAGCGCCACCACCTCGGCCGCCTCGTCGGGGCCGATGCCCCACAGGAGCATGATCGGACCGCGTATTCCGGCGTCACGCAGCTCGCGAGCCTCGTCGATCGTCGCCACCGCCAGTCGTTCGACCCCGGACGCGACGAGCGTCCGAGCGACCGGCACCGCGCCGTGCCCGTACGCGTTCGCCTTCACCACCGCGATCACCTGCGCATCACCGACGATCGAGCGCAGCAGGCCGAGATTGGTCCGGATCGCCGCGTGGTCGACCTCCACCCACGCACGGTGCGGACTGCCGGGCCGTGTCATCTCGGCGCGTGGACCAGGCGGCGGGCCTCTGGCAGCAGCCCCGCGATGTCGCCGGCCAGCGTACCGGCCGGGCCGTTGCGGGCCTCCGCGAGCTGGCCCGCCGCCGCGTGGAGCCCGACGCCGCAGCCGGCCGCGTCCAGCGTGGACAGCCCCGCGGCCAGGAATGCGCCGATGGCGCCTGCGAGGACGTCGCCGCTCCCGGCGGTTGCGAGCGCGGGCGTCGCCACGGACGAGCGCAGGACCGCGCCCCCCGGGGCGGCGACGATCGTGCGGGCTCCCTTGAGGACCACGACATGGCCCCAGCGCTCCGCGGCCTCGACCACCGCGGCCTCACGACCGGCGTCGTCGTCCGCGTCGGGCGCGGCCACGCCGGTGAGGCGCGCGAACTCGCCGGCGTGCGGGGTGAGCACCAGTGCGGCGTGCGTCTGCCGCCACCAGCGGGCATCGTCGGCGAGCGCGGTCAGCCCATCCGCATCGATCACGGCCGGCCATCTGAGAGACTCGACGAAGCTGCGCGTCCGGCGCAGCGTCGTGGGCTGCCGCCCAAGGCCCGGACCGATCACCAGCGCATCGTACGCAGCCGCCTCCGCCGCCAGCCGGCGCCAGCCGCCGGGGCCGATGAGCCCTGGCGCCTCCTCGTCGAGCGCCATCCACGTGAGCTCGGGCGCGCCGCCCGCCATCCGTGCGCTGACCGACTCGGCCGCGGCGACCCGGACGAGGCCCGCGCCCGCCCGCATGGCGCCGAGGCCGGCGAGAAGCGCCGCCCCGGGATACTCGAGCGAGCCGGCGACCACGAGCAGGCGACCGAAGGTGCCCTTGTGCGCTCGATCGTCGCGGGCCGGGAGGTGCTCCTCCATCCATCGCCGCGTGATCGGCTGTTGGCGCCCGGCGGCCATCAGCCGCTCATCGATCGCGCTGGTGCGCGACGGCCACGGCCACCGCCATCCGCCGCTCGTGCGAGATCGAGACGGTCACGTCCTCGAGGTCGAGCGCCTGCGCGCGCCGCGCCGCGCGCTCATGGAGCCGTACCTGGGGCGCACCCGCCCGATTCGGCAGGATCTCGATCTCGCGCCAGCCGACGCCGCGCACCCCGAGGCCGAGGACCTTGCTGATCGCCTCCTTGGCTGCCCAGCGGCCGGCGATGCGCTCGGCGCGGCGCCCGCAGTAGCGCTGCTCGAGGTCGGTGAGCACGCGCGTCCGGAATCGGTCCGGGAAGCGCTCGAGCACCGTGACGATCCGGTCGATGTCGATGAGATCGATACCAATCTCATGGCGCGTCATCGCGGCACGTGAAGCGCGGTGGCCGTCCTGGCGCCTATTCGACCGTGACCGACTTGGCGAGGTTGCGCGGCTGGTCCACGTCGGTGCCCCGCGCGACCGCGATCTCGTAGGCGAGCAGCTGAAGCGGGAGCACCGCGAGGACGGGGCTGATCTGCTCCGGCGTCTCGGGCACGTAGAGGACGTCGTGGGCGTAGCGGTGGATCTGGTCGTCGCCCTGGGTGGCGACGGCGATGATCGGCGACGACCGCGCCCGCGCCTCGGCCACGTTGCTGACGACCTTCTCGTACACCGAGCTCCTGGTCGCGATCGCCACGAGCGGCGTCTCGGGGGCCAGGAGCGCGATCGGGCCGTGCTTCAGCTCGCCAGCCGCATAGCCCTCCGCGTGCACGTAGCTGAGCTCCTTCAGCTTGAGGGCGCCCTCCATCGCTATCGGGAACCCGACGCCGCGGCCGATGTAGATGAAGTCCCGGGCGTCGCCGTACTTCTGGGCGAGCTTCTTGACCTGCGGGCCGAGCTTGAGCGTCTCGGCGGCGAGCCGAGGGAGCTCGCGGAGCGCCTGGCCGAAGATGCGGAGCCGGTTCTGCGTCATCGTGCCGCGCAGCCGCGCGAGGTGGAGGGCGATCATCTGGAGCACCAGCACCTGGG